>DATDFH010000267.1:0-2476 GCA_036522715.1 Verrucomicrobiia bacterium | reverse complement strand
ATGGCTGGCGTGCAGATCGGCAACGTCACCGGCGTTGACCTCGCGCCGGACGGCCGCACTGTCGTGCTGACGCTCAAGATTCAGAAGCAGTATGAGCTGCACCGCGACGCGCGCTTCGGGATCGAACAGGCCGGGCTGCTGGGCGACCAGTTCGTGGCGATCGTTGCGACCGAAAACAAAGGGCCGATGCTTCGCGAGGGCGACGAGGTGATGACCGCCCCTTCGAGCGACTTCAAGGAAATGCTCCGCTCGGCGGCGGGCTTGATCCAAAAGCTCGATGAAACGGTCTCCACGTTGCAGACCGCCGTCGGCCGCGTGGACAAGCTGCTCGTCAACGAAGCCAACCTCACCTCGATCGCCCGCGCGGTGACCAACTTCGAGGGCTTTTCGCTGCGCGCCGGTGGTACCTTGGAACGCCTCGATGGCCTCGTGACCAGCAATGCACCGACGGTGAACACCGCGCTCACCAACTTCGCCAGGTTCTCGCAGCAGATGAAGGAGCTGGGCAATGAACTCAACTCCGTGGTTGCCACCAACAAGGATGAAGTTGCCCGCGCGTTGAAGAACCTCGAGAGCGCGACCGCCAGTGCCAACCAGGTGCTCGACGACCTCAAGGCCGGTAAAGGGCTCGCCGGCGGCCTGCTGCGCGACGATTCGATGAAACGCGACCTGGGCGACTTCGTGACCAACCTCACGACCGTTAGCAGCAATCTCAAGGTCACCACCAGCAACCTCAACGAGCACGGCCTGTGGTGGATGCTCTGGTCGCACGAGGCGCGGCCCGCGCGCACCAACCCGCCCGGCGCCTACACCGGGCGCACTCCTTTCAAATGAAGAAATCACTCTGGGCCTTGCGGTTCTTGTTCCTGGCGCTGTGCACCACGGGCGGCCTGCTCGTCAACCAGGTGCGGCCCGAATTCGTGGACCATCCCCTCAACGGCCTGCTCATCGGCTTCGGCCTTGGCTGGGTCGTCATCGCGATTGACGAAATGCTCAAGGGCGTTTCGATCCGCATCTTCTCGGCGGCATCCGTCGGCCTGGGGCTGGGCCTTCTGGTCGCGCTGCTGGTCGAGAGTTCGGAGATTTTCAAATACGTCGATGACAAGACGGTGTGGATGATCCGCGTCGCGCTGTATCTCGCGTTCGGTTACCTCGGCATGATTCTCGCCATGCGCAGCAACAAGGAGGACTTCTCGCTCCTCATCCCGTTCGTGCGCTTCGCCCCGCAACGCGCCTCCGAGCGGCTTCTCCTGCTCGACACCAGCGCCGTCATCGACGGCCGCATCGCCGACCTCGTCGAGGTGAAGTTCGCCGAGGGCGTCATCGTCGTGCCGCGCTTCGTGTTGAAGGAACTCCAGCAGATCGCCGACTCGGCCGACCCGCTCCGCCGCGCCCGCGGCCGGCGCGGTCTCGAGATGCTCGGGCGTCTTCAAGGCCGGCCTGACGGCCAGGTGAAAATCCACGAAGCCGACATCCCCGAGGAAACCGGCGTCGATGCCAAGCTCATCCGGCTGGCGAAACTGCTCGGCGCGCAACTCTTCACCACCGACTACAACCTCGCCAAGACCGCCGAGTTGCAGGGTGTCTCCTGCGTGAACCTCAACGAACTCGCGGCCGTGCTGAAGTCCGTCGTGCTGCCCGGCGACGCCTTCACGCTCAAGATCGTTCGCGAGGGGAAGGACAAGGGCCAGGGCGTGGGCTTCCTCGGCGATGGCACGATGGTCGTCGTTGCCGACGCGGCCACGTTGCTTAACCAGCAGACTGAAGTGCAGGTCACCAACGTCGTCCAGACCGGCGCCGGCAAGCTCATCTTCGCCAGCCTTCGTCCGCCGGCGGCGGCTTGACGCAGCCGGGCGCGCGCGAATCTTGTCCCATGAATCTCGTCACTGTCTTCAGCGCCTTCAACCCTGGCGAGGCGCAACTCATCCGCTCGCGGCTCGAAGCGGCTGGCTTCGACGCCGTCGTGAGCCACGAACTTGCCTCGCTCTCGCTCGACGGCTACGCGATGGCGGCGGGCGGCATCCTCGTGCAGGTGCCGGAAGCCGAGGCCGCCGACGCACGCGAACTTCTCGCCGCTCCCGCTGAGCCGAACCAATGAAGCTCCGTCCCGCTCTCGCGCGGCTCGCGCGGTTGCTCCCCAAGGGCGAACTGGCGCTCGACGAGGCGACGCGCGAGCGCTGTTCCGGCGACAAATGGTTTGCCACACACCGGCCTGATGCCGTGGCGCTCCCGCGCAGCGCGAAGTCCGTCAGCGCCATCCTCTGCTTTGCCAGCCAGCACCGCATCCCGGTTACGCCCCGCGGCGCGGGTTACGGTTACGTCGGCGGCTGCGTCCCGATGCGCGGCGGCATCGCGCTTTCGTTGGAGCGAATGAACCGCATCAAAGAGATCAATGCGCGCGATTTTGTCGCCGTCGTGGAAGCAGGAGTGATCACGGCAGAGCTTCAGAAAGCCGCCGAACGCAAGGGTCTCTACT
>DATDFH010000266.1:0-6316 GCA_036522715.1 Verrucomicrobiia bacterium | reverse complement strand
AAGCCTTAGCCAAACTGCTTGCCCAAGCCGGTGCGACGCTGCCGAGACGCGACACGGCTGACACGCGTATCATCGAGAGCATCCGCAGCGGTACGGGCAAAATCATCAACTCGCCTGCGGAAGTCGGCGGCTGGCCGGAGTTGAAGTCCAGCCCGGCACCGCGCGACTCCGACGGCGACGGCATTCCAGATGATTGGGAGAAGTCGCACGGCCTGAATCTGAACGACGCGACCGACGGCGCGCGCGCTGGCGCGGACGGTTACACGAACCTGGAGAAGTATCTGAACAGCCTGGTTGAACCTTGAACGCCGCGCGTCGCCAGCCCGTCTTCGATCCCGAATGAAAATTGCTCTGCCCGCCATCTTCGCCGTCGCATTCTCAACCGTGGCATGGGCAGGCGACCCGCAACCGCTTTTGACCACGCCGGGCAAAATGCTCGTGAGCGAGGATTTTTCCGGCCCGGAAATCCCGAAGACATTCCGCACGCTGGAGAGCGCGGCGTCCTTCAGCATCGTGGATGGCGCGCTGCAGGCCGTGTCGCGCCCGGGCCAGGCGCGCTCGACGCATGGCGTCTTCATGGTGAAGGCGCGCGACCTGACAATGTCCTTCGCCGTGAAGTTCACGGCGCCTGGCACGCTTTACGTCGGCGTGGACGGCTACAAGGAGTCGTTCAAGGGGAACACACATCTCCTGCGTTTCTCGCTCTCACCGGAGCGGATGGCGTGGGACCAGCACCGCGGCGGGCCGGACTCAAAGCACGCAGTCGGCGAGGCAAAGAAGTCGGCGCGCGCCGCGAAGAGACCGCTTCCGACCGCGACATCGGAGCAACTTGCCGACCCAGACTTTTTCCGCATCGAACCACTCGCGTCGAAGCCGGTGGCTTGCGGGGTCGGCGAATGGCACGAAGTGCTGATCGAGGTGAGCGGCAACGAACTCGTGGCGCAACTGGACGGCGAAAAACTTCTCGCCACGGCGGCCGAAGCCGACGTGATGAAGAACCGCATAGGTCTCGGCCTCACCGGTCGCGGCACGGTGCTCATTGACCGTGTGCGCATTTCCGAAAACACGCGCCGCCCTGACTGGGCACAGGCAAAGGCGAAACTCGCCGCCCAAGCACCCGCCGTCGTCGCGCCGGTTCCGGCGTTTCCCGGCGCGGAGGGAGCGGGAATGTTCACGACCGGCGGTCGCGGCGGCACGGTCGTCCACGTCACGAACCTGAATCTCGACGGCCCCGGCTCCCTCGCCGACGCGGTGGGCCAATCCAACCGCATCGTCGTGTTCGACGTGTCGGGCATCATTGATCTCAGCGCCGCGCGCACCGGGAAGAAGGAAGGCAAAAAGGCTGGAGGGAAGACTACGATTGCGGAGCCGAACATCACCATCGCCGGACAGACCGCGCCGGGTGAAGGCATTTGCATCAAGGGTGGCACACTGCAAATCAGCGCGGAGAACGTGATCGTGCGCCATCTCCGCGTTCGGCGCGGGTGGAACCGCGAAGGTGACACTGGCGACGGCATCGAGGTGAAGCCGGTCAGCATCGGCGAGAAGACAAACGCCAACGGCCAGACAGTGGAAGCGCTTGCCGCGCGGATAATCAAGAAGGAGGGCCGCGACAAATTCGTCCACGAGTTCGCGCCGCTCTCGAACATCGTAGTGGATCATTGCTCGACCTCGTGGGCGACGGACGAGAATCTCACGGTCACGCACGCTGACCGCACGACGGTTTCGTGGAGCATTGCGGCGGAGGGTTGCGATTATCACAACCCGAAGCAGACACCGCCGAATCACAGCGAAGGTTCGCTCTGGGGCAGCGGCGCGCCCGACGGCCGCTCGACGATGCACCACATGCTTTACGCGCATAATCGCCTCCGCAATCCGCGCACCACCGGTGGCGACGATGTGCCGCCGGTGCTCACGATGTTCAACAGCGTCGTTTACAACTGGAGCGAATACGCGACACACACTGGCAGCGAACGCGTCCGCCTCAACTGGTTGAACAACTACTACAAACCCGGTCTCGACACGCCGGCGGACATTCGCACGCACGCCTTCGAGTTCCACGGCGACCCCGGGGCGCGCATCTTCGCCAGCGGCAATTTCATCGCCGGCTCACCCGCCGTGACGGCGAACAACAAGCTCGGCATCTTTCACAACCAGAAGTTCAAGAAGATGTCCGCGGCGGAGAAGGAGGCGATGAAAGTGAACGCACCCTTCTCCGAACTTCCGCCGCACCTGCAATCTGCTGAGGCCGCTTTCGAATCCGTGCTCGCCGACGCGGGCGCCACGCTGCCCGCGCGCGACGCGGTGGATCTGCGCATCGTCAACTCGGTGCGCGCGGGCGCGGGCAAAATCATCGGCAAGGAAACCGACCTGCCCGCCGAACAGCGCTGGCCCGATTACCGCTCGCTCCCCGCGCCGGGGGACACCGACGGCGACGGCATCCCGGACTTCTGGGAGAAGCAATTCGACCTCAATCCGAACGACGCAACCGACAGCGCAAAGATTTCCGCCGGCGGCTACGCGAACATCGAGCACTACATCAACAACACCGACCCGACCGGCGGCAGCGCGCCGATTGTGTTCGTCGCCGCGACCGTCTCCCGCGCGCGCGAAGGCCAGGCTGCCGAGTGGCGAGTCACGCGCACCGGCAACACGACGAAGCCATTGAGCGTGGCTTACACCGTCAGCGGCGACGCGCAGGCTGGAAAGGATTTTGCCGGGCTGGCCGGTTCCGTCACGATTCCCGCCGGACAGCGCTCCGCGACGATTTCCCTACCGGCGCTTGCCGGGGCGCGTGACAACCGGACGGTTGTCGTGACGCTCGCGACGAGCGCACCGGGTTATCATGTCGGTTGCCCCTCCGCGTCGCTCGTGGTAATCCGAAACGCATCTCGATGAAATTTGCCGCCCACCTCCTCGCTTTCGCCGTGTTCCTCTCCGCGTCTGTTGCGCGAGCAGCCGCGCCGTTGAACGTGCTTTACATCGTCTCCGATGACTTGAACAACAGCCTTGGCTGCTACGGCCATCCGGTCGTGAAGTCGCCGAACCTCGACCGGCTCGCGGCGCGCGGCGTGCGCTTCGACCGCGCCTACTGCAACTACCCGGTGTGCAACGCCTCGCGCACGTCCTTCCTCAGCGGCAAGCGGCCCGACACGACCGGCGTGGTGGACAACGTGACGCCCACGCGCGCCGTGCTCGGCGATTCGGTGATGCTGCCCGAGCATTTCCGCCGCAATGGCTACACGACGATCAAGGTCGGAAAGATTTTTCACACCGGCAAGGAGTTCGAGGATCCACGTTCGTGGGACACGGACATCGTCGAGAAAGGCACGGCGAAGAAGCCGCCGTCGGGGCAACTCCTCCGCACACAAGGCAAAGACGGCGTCGTGCTCCGTGCGAAGGATGAAGACACCTGGGACGGCTTCGTCGCGCGCAAGTCGGCCGAGTTGATGGAGAAAGCGGCGACGGGTGCGAAACCGTTCTTTGTCGCCGCAGGCTTCCGGCGGCCGCACACCCCCTACATCGCGCCGGAGAAATATTTTGCGCTCTATGAACCGAAGCAGCTCACGCCGCGCTACGGCCCGGCAGAACATTTGAAGAACATTCCCGACCTCGCGCTGACCTACCGGCTCGGCGACGCGAAATTTCCGGAGAAGAAACCCGGCGACACGATGGCCGCCTACTACGCGAGCATCAGTTTCATGGATGCTCAGGTCGGCGTGCTGCTCGACGCGCTCGACCGGCTCAAGCTCTGGGACAATACCGTCGTCGTCTTCCACAGCGACCACGGCTATCACCTCGGCGAGCACGGTGGGCTGTGGCACAAGATGTGTCTCTTCGAGGAAACGACGCGCGTGCCCCTGATCGTGGCCGCACCCGGCAAAACGACCGGCGCAGGCTCGTCACGGCTGGTGGAACTTGTGGATGTTTTTCCGACACTGACCGATTTGTGCGGATTGAAAACGCCGGCCGATCTCGAAGGAAAAAGCTTCGCGCCTTTGCTCGGCGAATCGAATCGCGACTGGAAGAAGGCGGTGTTCACGGTTGTCAGCCGCGGCAAGAACATCAAGGCCACCAAGAAACTCGACCCGACGAAGATGGGCCGCACCGTGCTCACCGACGAGTGGCGTTATACCGAGTGGCACGACGGCAGCGCGGAGTTGTATCACCACCCGGACGATCCGTTCGAGTATGCGAACCTTGCTGCGATTCCGCAGCAAGCCGGGCAGCGCGCTGAAATGAAGAAACTGTTGGGCGAGGGATGGAAAGGCGTGTTGCCCAAATGAAAACATTCACGATGAAGACCAAGCTGACTGCCGCTCTTCTCCTCGCCTCTGCTTCGTTGCTCCCTGCTGCTGACGCCCCGCGCCCGAACATCATCCTCATGATGGCCGACGACATGGGCTTCTCGGACATCAGCCCCTACGGTGGTGAGATTCGCACGCCGAACTTGCAACGGCTCGCCGACGAGGGTTTGCGCTTCACGCAGTTTTACAACAACGCCAAGTGCACCACCACGCGCGCGTGTTTGCTCTCCGGCATGTATCCGCGCAACAGCGGCAATTCGATCCCGCGCGACATCCCGACCATCGCCGAGACGATGCGCGCGGCCGGCTATCGGACCGGCATGAGCGGCAAGTGGCACCTCGGCAACAAGGCGCCGCAGCGGCCGATTGACCGCGGGTTCGACGAGTATTACGGGCTGATGGATGGCGCAGTGAACTACTTCAACCCCGCGCGGCCCGATCCGCAGTTCAAGGGCGGCAAAGTCCGCACGTTCGGGCACAACGACAAACTCATCACTGAGTTCCCGACGAATTTTTACACGACGGACTTTTTCACGTCGCACACCGTCGAGACGATCCAGCGCTTCGCGAAAACCGGGAAACCGTTCTTCATCCACCTCGCATTCAACTCACCGCACTACCCGCTGCACGCGTGGCCCGAAGACATCGCGAAGTATCGCGGCAAATACAAGATGGATTGGGAGGAACTGCGCCGTCAGCGTTACGCGCGACAGAAGGCCCTCGGTCTCTGGGGCCCGATGCCCGCGCTCTCCGGCACCGACTCGAAGGCTTACGCGTGGACCGGCGCGAACCAGGATTGGGAGGACCTGCGGATGGCCACCTACGCAGCGATGGTGGACCGCATGGATCAGAACATCGGCCGCGTGCTCAAGACGCTCGACGACCTCGGCATCGCGAAGAACACGCTCATCATGTTCCTCTCGGACAATGGCGGCTGCACCGAGGAACCCGGCGGGCGCGACGACACGCAGCAACCCGGCATCGTGAGCACCTACACCGCCGTCGGGCCGTCGTGGGGCTGGGCGCAGAACACGCCGTTCCGCCGCTACAAAAGCTGGGTGAACGAGGGCGGCATCAGCACGCCATTCATCGTCCGCTGGCCCAGCCACGTGAAGCCGAACACGATGACCGGTCAACTCGGCCACATCATTGACGTGCTGCCGACGTGCCTCGCACTCGCCGGCGCGAAGCCGCTCGCCGAAGTGAACGGCGAGAAAACCAAACCACTCGAAGGCCACAGCCTCGCGCCAATCCTCCGCGGCGAAACACGCACGCCGCCGGAGGAACTCTGCTGGGAATGGTCCGGCAACTGCGCCATCCGCCACGGCAAATGGAAGCTCGTCTGGGACACGATCAATCGTCCGGTGAAGTGGGAACTTTATGATCTCGAAGCCGACCGGACCGAGTTGCACGATCTTGCCGCTGCAAAGCCCGAACTCGTGAAGGAACTGAGCGAAGCCTACACACGCTGGGCAAAGGCGACCGGCAGAAAACTTCCGGGAGCGAAAGGCAAGAAGAGCGCGGATGACTGAAGCACGCGCGCGTGCTATGAACTTCCCGAAGCTTATGAAGACCTCTCGCGCGTCCGTGCTTTTCCTCGTCTCGGTTCTTCTCACCACCCAGGCCGTTGTAGCGGCTGATGCTCTGCTTGTCCGCTCCGCGAAATCCGGCGCGTGGTCGGACGCGAAGACGTGGGAGGGCGGCAAGCTCCCGCCCGCCGGCGCCAAGGTGCTCGTGCGGCCGGGCCACGATGTGCTTTATGACATGAACTCCTCGCAGCCGGTGCGCTCGCTGCACATCGGCGGCACGCTGCGCTTCGCGACGGATCGAGACACGCGGCTCGACGTGGGCCTCATCAAAGTTCAAGCGGGCGAAGATGTGAACGAGGAAGGGTTTGATTGCGAAGCGCACCTTGCCACCCCCGCGCCCGATGCACCGCGCGCCACCTTGCTCGTCGGCACGGCGGAGCAACCGGTGGAGGCGAAGCACACGGCGCTCATCCGGCTCAC
>DATDFH010000265.1:0-3194 GCA_036522715.1 Verrucomicrobiia bacterium | reverse complement strand
CTTGGCGGTAGCGAACGCCGCGACCCGCGCGCGAATGATCGTGTCGAGCTTTGCGCGTTCCTCGTCGGAGATCGCCGGCGTCACCGGTGCGGCGTGCGACGGCAGATAGACTGCAAGCTTCTGGCGCAAGCCCACAGGCGCGGTGAACCGCAGGATTTCCGCAAGCGTGGCGAGCGCTTTGTGCACGCGCTTGTCCGACCCAAACCGCTCCACGCTGACGACTGGCGGATCGATGCCCGTCACACCAAGCCACGCGTACGCGCGTCCGTCGTCCCCATCGACAATTTCAAGCCGCACAGCGCGGCCCGCAAACGCCGACAAGTCCCACGCGACGCTCTGGCAAACGTCGCTGCGCGGCGGGAAGGACTGCTTCAACATCGCGCCCGTCGCCGCATCAACCAGGCGGACAAAATTTTTGTCGTGCGCCGGTGCGGTGGGGAATCCGCGATGGCCGCAAAGCCAGAAGGTGAGTTTCGGAGGTGCGGCGAAACTCTTCGAACGGAGAATGCCGGTGCGCTGTTCCGCGTCGCGCCCGCCGAGGCCGAGGCTGGAAATGACCGTGACCTCGCGCCCGTCCCGCCGCGTGCGCGTCTGCAAGACCCACGGGTTGACGTAGCGGCTCTCGCCTCCATTGAGCGGCCGGACGAACCAATCGGGCGCCGGCGCGGACGCGAGCGACGTGAGGAGATCCTCGGCGAGATTCTGGGCCCACGCGAGGAGCGCCGCGTTGGTCAGTGCGCTGCGCTCGGCAAGCCCGTTGCAAATCGCCTGCACCGCGTCCACTTGCGCGAATTTGTCCGCGGCGAAACATCCACGCGCAAACTCCAGCGCACCGGCGAGCGTCGCGGTGTCGCCGTACCGGGCGACGTGCGAAAGGCGCTTGATGATCTGCTCCGCGCCGGCATCAGGACCCGTCCTGAACCGGCGCAGAACATGCGCGGCGGCCTCCGGCGTCGCGACGGCGTCGGAAATGGCGACGAGGCCGGCGAGCGTCTCGACGGAGACCTTGTGTTGGCTGAGCCAAAGATCGAGAGCCGCGAACGCGCCGGGCAGCTTGAGTTGCTCACGCAACGCGAGGCGCGCGACGTGGCGCAGATGCGTGTCCTCGGCGGGTATTCCCGCGAACAGCGAGAGCAACGGCGCGAGCGAGTCGAGCGCGGGATGTTGTTGGAGCGCGGCGGCGGCGGCGCGCTGAACGTGCGGCGACTTGTCGGCCAACGCACTGTGCATCAGGGCGCGCACGTCATCGTCCCAAGCCGGGCGCTCGCGGAGGATCGCCGCCAGTTGGCAGCGCTCCGATTCGTCCGCGGACGCAAACCCGGTCTTCAAGTCGGAGCCGCTCTCGCCGCGATGTGTTTCCCAGAGTCGCTGCGTGGCAGGTTGCGCGGGCTGGGCGCCCGTTCTCGTCACGCGCCAGATGCGGCCGCGCTCGCGGTCGCGGCCAGGATGGTTCAACGGAACTTCGTAATGGCCGATGATACGGTTGTAGAAGTCCGCGATGTAGAGCGCGCTGTCCGGACCGAGGCGCAGGTCCACGGGGCGGAACCACAAGTCATCGCTGGTTACGAAGTCGGCTTGCTCCTTCGCCACGGGCGTTGAGCCGCGGAACAAAATCGCGTCGTGGTTCACCCGTGACGTAACGGGATTGCACACGAGCATGTGGTGGTTCCACGCCGGCCCCCACACGTCGTTCTCGACGTATTCGAGGCCGCAGATGCCGGTCGAGCCGTGATGATGCGACATCATCGTCGGGCCGAAGCCGAGACCGTCATCGGGTTTGCCGAAGCTCGGATAGTAGGCGCCGTGCAGCAGTTGATAGATGGGCGCGCTGTGGCAGTCGGCGCTGTAGAGATTGCCGCGCGCGTCGAACACGAGGCCGAAGGGATTCACCTGGCCCCACGACCAGATTTCGATGCGTGAGCCATCGGGGCGGAAGCGGAAGACATTGCCGGAATTGAGCGTGAGTTCGGTGCCCGGATCGCCGGGCTTTGCGGCGCGGAGATTTTCCGGGCGCACCTTGAAGTGACTCGTGTTGTTGAAACCGTGCGTCGCATAGACCCAGCCGTCGGGACCGAGCCGGAAGCTCGAACACATGCCGTGCGTGTCGCGCTCGTAACCCAGCGGGCCGAAAAGCACCTCGCGGAGGTCGCATTTCCCGTCGCCGTCTGTGTCGGCGAAATACCAGATGTTCGGGATGCTCCACGCGATGCAGCCGCTCTTGTGCTCCGGCCGATGCCACGGCAAGACGCCGGTCGGAACATTCAGGCCGTCGGCGAACGTCGTCACCTTGTCCGCGCGACCGTCACTGTTAGTGTCTTCAAGAATCTTGATTGCGTCGCGGCTGTCGCGCACGCGCGAGCCTTGAGCGTCGGCCCAACGATTCGTCGGCGCAGCATAGGGATACTCTGTCGTCGAGGAAACCCACAGCCGCCCGCGCTTGTCGAAGGCGAGGTTGATCGGCTTGTTGATCATCGGCTCCGCGGCGAAGAGCTCTGCGGTGAAGCCGTCGGGCACGTGGAGCCTCTTCAACTCCTCCTTCGGTGTGAGCGCCTCCGTGTCACGAATGAGACGAGCCGGGGATTCCTGGGGGAACGCAGTTTGGTCGCACGCCGCGAACAAGGAGAGCGCGGCGACGAATCCAGCGCGATGCGGAAGAGTCACTCGGATCGCCTTGCTCATCGCGCTCGCGCCGAATGGCTCGACTGCGACTTCAACCCGACGCTGTTCACGGCGACGATGCGATACTCGTGGCGTTCGCCGGGCCTGGCCGTCGTGTCGGTGAATTTGAAGTCGGGCAGCGGCTCCACCGGCGTGTCGCCGTAGCTCATGTTCTGGAAGAGCGCACGGCCGAATTTGTTCTGCGGTTTCTCGGGGTACTGCGTGAGATCCCGGCCGTCGCGCTGGATGATGAAGGCTTTGAGGCCACTCTCGAAATCCACTTCGACATCCCAAGTCAACTCCATACCGTTCGGCTTCGCGGCGGCTTTCAGATTCGTCGGTGCGGGCGGCGGTGTGGTGTCGTCCACTTCGCCGAACTTCACGTAATGCGCCCATGCCTTGGCGACGCGCTCGTTTGGCAGCCAGCCGGCGTCCTTCGGATCGTGGGCGAACTTCGCCGCCGGTTGCGCCATGTCCCCGTTCATGTCCACGAGCCAGCCGCTTTTCAAGTTCACCGGCTTGAGCGGTTGGCCGTT
>DATDFH010000264.1:0-5075 GCA_036522715.1 Verrucomicrobiia bacterium | reverse complement strand
GCGGTGAATCTCTGAATTATGCACCGGCCGCTGTGGGGAGTGGCGTTGTTGTACTCGGGCGGGGTCGTGGCCAGTCGCTGGATCGAACTCCCGCTCGCGGTGCTTCTTTGCCTCTGCTCGGGACTGATGGCGGCGGCGCTCCTCGCCCGCAGCGCGCGCCGGTGGTTGTTGCCGCTGCTGCTGATCGCCACCGGTTGGAGCAACCTCGCCATTCGCACTGCGATCATTTCGCCGAACGACCTGCGCGTTCTCATCGCGCGCCCGCCCGAAATCGTGCGGGTGCGCGGCACGCTCGCTGAAACCCCAACCCAGACCGTCTTCACCACGCGCGGCGAGGAAACCTGGCGCACGCACGCTGTCGTTGATGTGGATGCTCTCGCGCGTGGAACGAACTGGCAAACCGCCTGCGGCCAACTGGCCGTGACCACGCCCGACGTGCTGGCTCCGGAATACTTCGCCAGCCGGCGCGTGGAGATTACCGGTGTGCTGGATCAAGCGCGCGGGCCGCGCGCGCCGGGCTTGTTCGACTACGCCGCCTATCTGCGGCTGCGCGGAATCCACTTTCATCTGCGCACGCAACTCGAAAGCGATTGGAAGCTGCTCGACGGAAACGTCACGCCGCCGTTCACCGAACGCTTCAGCCGCTGGGCGCAACGCACGCTGCAACGCGGCCTGCCAGCCGAGGATCAGCCCCTGCGCCTGACGTGGGCGATGGCGCTCGGCTGGAAAACCGCGCTGACCGACGAAGTGTCCGAGCCGTTCATGCGCACGGGTACGATGCATATTTTCGCCATCAGCGGCCTGCACGTGGCGCTCATCGCGGGCATCCTCGTGGCGTTGTTACGGATTGTGCAGATGCCGCGCGCGTGGTGTGGCGCGATCGCCGTGCCGCTGATCTGGTTCTACACCGCGGCGACCGGCTGGCAGTCGTCGGCGATCCGCTCGGCGATCATGATGACGGTCATCATCGTCGGCTGGACGTTGCGCCGGCCGGGCGACCTGCTCAACTCGCTCGGCGCGGCGGCGTTCATTATTCTTGTCTGGCAGCCGGAGCAACTGTTCCAGGCGAGCTTCCAACTTTCGTTCTTCGTCGTGCTCGGCATCGCGCTGTTGCTGCCGCCGATTCAAGAGCGCGTGCATCGCCTCCTTGCGTCCGACCCGATGCTGCCACCGGAATTACGACCGCGCTGGCAACGTTGGCTGGACACGCCGATCCGCTGGGTCGCGTTGAGTTTTGCCACGTCGTTCGCCTCGTGGCTCGGTTCGATGCCGCTCACGGCCTGGTATTTTCACCTGTTCACGCCGGTCAGCCTCGTCGCCAATCTCGTCATCGTCCCGTGCAGCAGCGCCGCGCTCGCGTGCAATCTCGGCAGTCTGCTCTGTAACGGCTGGGCGCCGTGGGTGGGCGAAATGTTCAATCATGCCGGCTGGTTCTGGATGTGGGCGATGATCGGCCTGAGCGATTGGTTCGCGCATCTGCCGGGCGCGTTCTGGCACGTGCCCTCGCCGACGTTCATCGAGATGGTGCTCTACTACGCGGTCGTTGGCGCAGTCGTCTCGGGCCGGGTGTTGGGGGAGAAACGCTGGCGCTGGTTCGCGCCCGCAGTCCTGCTCATGGTCGCAACGCTCGGCAGTGCGCGCTGGCTGCCGACGCGTGGCGAAACCACCATTACGATTCTGCCGTTGTCAGGTGGCGAGGCAGTTTTCGTCGATGCGCCCGGTCACGCGGGCGACTTGTTGATCGATTGCGGCAGCGAGAACACCGCGGAACTGCTCCTGAAACCGTTTCTCCGCGCCCAAGGTGTGAACTCACTCCCGCTGCTGGCGCTCACGCACGGCGACCTCCGCAACGTCGGCGGGTGGAAGTTCATCAGCACGGAGTTTCATGCGCAACAAACCGCCACCAGCCCGATGCGCTTTCGTTCATCGGGTTATCGCGCCATCGTCGCCGAGCTGGAGCGCACGCCGGGGCGCTGGCGCATATTGAAACGTGGCGATCAGCTTGGTGTCTGGCGCGTGCTCCATCCGGCCGAGGGCGACAAGTTCGAAAACGCCGACGATGGCGCGCTCGTCTTGCTCGGCGAGATCAACGGTACGCGCACCCTCCTGTGCTCCGACCTCGGCCGCGCCGGACAACGGCTGCTGCTCGAACGCGAGCCGAATCTCGGCGCCGACATCGTGGTCGCCGGCCTGCCAACCAAAGACGAACCACTCAACGACACGCTGTTGGCGGCCCTCCAACCGCAGGCCGTCATCATCACCGACAGCGAGTTCCCCGTGACGCAACGCGCGGGCAAGACGCTCCGCGCCCGCTTGGCACGCACCGGCGTCCTGACACTCTACGGCAGCGATTGCGACGCGCTCACGCTGCGGCTGCATCGCGACGGTTGGACGATTCAGCCGATGAACGGCGATGCGGTGAATTCGCCAATTCGCAGTCGTTGACCGCATTTGCGCGCTGCGACTACGCTCGCGTCATGATCAGTCTGGTTCGAATCGCCGCCAGCCTCGGCTTCATCGTCGGGTTCAATCTGTTGGGTGCGGCGCAACTCTCCGAAGCGCAGAAACGCGACCTCGTCAACCGTGCGCCGGCGAACACACCCGCGCTGTCGCCCGCCGAAGCACAGAAGGCGTTCACGGTTCCGCCCGGCTTCGAGGTGCGCCTCTTCGCCGCGGAGCCGGACGTGGTGAATCCCGTGGCGATGACGTGGGACGAGCGCGGCCGGCTGTGGGTCGTGGAGCTTTATGAGTATCCGCTCGGCGCTCCCAAGGGCGTAAAGCCGCGCGACCGCATCATCATCCTCGAAGACACCGATGGCGACGGCCGCGCGGACAAACGCACGGTGTTCGCCGACGGCTTGAACCTCGCCACCGCGATTCTGCTCGGCAACGGCGGCGTCTATGTCGGCCAGGCGCCGGAGCTTCTTTTCCTCCAAGACACCGACGGCGACGACAAGGCGGACAAACGCACGGTGCTCCTGGACGGATTCGGTCTCGAAGACCGGCACGAGTTGCTCAACGGTTTCACGTGGGGACCTGATGGCTGGCTCTATCTCACGCACGGCGTGTTCACCCACTCGAAGGTGAAGGTGCCCGAAGCCACCGAGCCGGGCGTCACCGTCAACGCCGCCGTCGCGCGCTATCAGCCGCGCACGAAAAAGTTCGAGGTCTTCGCCGACGGCACGAGCAATCCGTGGGGCGTCGATTTCGACCGTGCGGGAAACGCCTTCATCAGCGCGTGCGTCGTGGATCACTTCTGGCACATCGCGCCGGGCGGCATTTACGTGCGGCAGGGCGGCGTGCCCGCGCATCCCTACGCCTACGAACTGCTCCCGAGCATCGTGGATCACAAACATTTTCGCGCGGCCTACTGCGGCGTGAACATTTATCAGGGCAGTCAGTTCCCCGCCGAGTGGCGCGGCCTCGCGTTCATGGGCAACATTCACCAGAGCGCGATCAACTGCGACCGCCTCACGCCCAACGGCTCCAGCTTCAAGGCCACGGCGGAAAAGGATTTCCTCACCACGACGGACGGCTGGTTCCGCCCGATCAGCGAGCAAGTCGGCCCCGACGGTGCGCTGTGGATTGGCGACTGGTATGACAAGTATCCGTGCTACCAAAACGCCCGCGCCGATCCCGAGGGCGTGGACCGGGAGCGCGGCCGCATCTGGCGCGTCGTGTGGACCAGCAAGGAGCCGGGCAAAAGAGTTGCGTCGCGTCCCGAAGTGAACATGAACCTCGCGAAGCTCAGTTCGCGCGATTTGGTGACACTGCTGGCGCATCCGAACGTCTGGCAGCGCCGCACCTCGCAACGCCTCCTCACCGAACGTCGCGACGATACCGTGATGGGCGAGTTGCAGCAGTTGCTCGCGGACGGCGCTTCGCTCGATGCGCGCCTCGCGGCGTTCTGGACGTTGCAGGCGTCGGGCTATCTCGCCGATGACACGCTGGTGAAAGCTTCGGCCGACAAGGAGCCGGCCATTCGCGCGTGGACCGCCCGCTTCGTCGGCGAAAACCGCGTCGCGAACGAAACCACCTTTGGCTTGCTCTCAAAGCTTGCGACCGACCGAGATCCCACTGTGCGTCTTGCGGTCGCGACCGCCTGCCGGCAGTTCGTTTCCGGCTCGCTGACAGTCAACACGCCAGCAAAGCTCGATGACGCGGGCAAAGGCAAGGTCGCGGAAATCATCGGCGGGATCAGCACGGCGTCAGCCGACGCGAAAGACCCGCTCATTCCCTTCGTAACCTGGCTCGCCGCCGAACCGCTCGTGGCGGAATACCCCGCAGGCATACTCAGTTGGGTCACTGAGCACGGCGCGGCCACCATGCCGCTCGCGGGCAAACTCGCTTACAAGACCATGCGCCGCATCTGTGACCTCCAGCAGCCCGCTCAGATGGATGCCGCGTTGGAGTTTCTCTCAGCGCAAGCGGCAGACGGTCCGCTCGTCGCGTTTGCGCTCAACGGCATCGTTGACGGACAAAAGGGCAAGGCCATCGCTCCGACTAAGCCGACGGATGAGTTCTTCAAAAAGTTCCTCGCCAGCCCGCGCAAGGACATCGCCGACTTCGCGAAGCAGCTCGGTGCCGCGTGGGGCAACGCCGGCGCGCTGCAATCCATGCTCGCGCGAATCAGCGACGCAAAGGCTCCGCTTGCAGAACGCTTGAAAGCCATCGAGAGCGCGCGGGCGATGAAGAGTCCGACGGCTGCGCGCGAGCCGTTGCTCGCCGTGCTTGCCAGGAACCAACCCGAAGCGCTCGTCACTGAAACCGTGCGCGCTGTCGGGAGTTTGTTCAAGGACAACGAGGCTGCGCTCGCCATCCTCGGCGCATGGAAGGAATTCACACCCGCCACGCGCCGCGCCGCGGCCGATGTGCTGGCGTCGCGCGACACGTGGGCGTCGCAGTTGCTCTCGGCCATCGAGGGTGGACGCGTCGCCGCCGGCGATGTTTCCGCGAGCGCCATCCGCACGATCACGCGCTCGACGGCCGACTACGGAATGCTTTCCCGTCGCGGCGGACTGATCTTCGGCAAAGTTCGCGACGCCGACGCTGACAAAGCCAAGATCATTACCACG
>DATDFH010000263.1:0-3613 GCA_036522715.1 Verrucomicrobiia bacterium | reverse complement strand
CGCCCCAGATGCGGGAGATGCCGGCCTGGTCGGCGGCATCGTAATACGTGGCCCACTGCAAGGTGATCGGGACCGAAGGGCCATTTTCAAAGCCCAGGACATAGTTGGTAAAGGTCCCGAGGCCGCCGGGGAAGTATGGAGAACCAGTAATCGCCGCCAGCACTTCCGCGGCGGAACGGCTGAAGGTGCTGTGACCCGAGAAGTATCCGGGAAACGCTGGCGTGACAAAGTTCGTTCGCTGATAGGTGCTCCAGTTGTCGGCATGGATCCATTTCACGCCGCTGTGCTGATTGGTGTCCGCCGGCGGGCCGGGCCACGCGAGCACAGCGATCTTGTCGGGTGTCAGGCCAGCGTGACGACCGGACGCAACCGAGCTTGAAGTCACCAGTTCGATGATGTTGGTGATCAGCGGCAGCCCGTTCGAGTTATACGACGGCAGGCCAGGGGCGGTGGACTGGCCAAGCCCACCGAGATAGCGGACGGCACTCATAGGCCGCCAGCCGTCATAGGCGCGCTTCGCCGCCCAGCAAGCGCACGCCGCCTCGTGGACGGCGGCATTGAGGGAGAAGTACATCTTCACATCCCATTCCAAATCGTCCACCACCGGCCCCGTGCCGCCGATCCGTTTCGCGAGCAATGGATGGTCGGACACGTAATTGGCCACGACATTCCAGTGCCCGGGCGGGGTTTCGGAATTGGGACCGTCCGCCCAGAACTCCGCGCAAACGCGCGCGAAATCGCCGCGCTTGACCACATTGGACGCGTAGGGGAAACCGGTCACGGGATTGGTCGCATAGCCGTGGCCATCGTAGATGTCGAAGTCGCCATTGCCGTAGGCGCCCGCAAAATCGAGGCTGTTGCTGCCATAAGCACGCGGAGAAATGTCGATGGTGACTCCGTCGTCCGGGGTCAACTGGCTGTCGGCCGTGATGACGGCCACGACCTCCTTCACAAACTGCGCGTGCGTGGCGCCTTCAAAGAACGGCGGCGGCCCCGGATCGATCCACGGCTTCGTCGGATCGGTGCGCGTGAGCGCGAAAGGCCGCACGCCCAGCCATTGCGCGCCGAGATAAGGCTGGATGGGACCTTGGGGAAAACCGTTTTGATCCACGGCGTTGACGATCTGCAACCGCTGCCAGTGATTGATGTTCGACACCGTGTGCCCGTAGCCGTCGGTGATGCCGGGCCGGTCAGTGGCCAGCGGATAATTGGTATAGACGTAGCCGCCCTGGCCGACGGGATAGTCCGGGTAAGCGACCGGCGGATTCGCCAGCGGGTAGGGTATCCCGTTCGTCTGCCGCGCGCCGTCGTCGAGGAACCACGCCGACACCGCGGCATACACCGAGTTGCCCACGCCCGCCGGAGTGGACGTGTTGAGCGAGGCGTTGTTGGTGTCATAGCCCAACGACGTCATCAGCGTGTCATCCGCCGCGAGCGTGGCGGCGGCGGTGCGCGAATAGACATGGCGCTCCTTGAGCAGCCGCCAGGCGGCGTAACTGATCGCTTCGTTCCGGGCGGCGGCCACGTTCGTCGCGGTGTGTTTGCCGCGATAGATGAAACCCACCGCGCCGTTGGTGTCGTAAGCCGCCCACGCATCCCACATGCAGACCGACAGGCTGAAGTAATTGCGCGCCTGCGCCGGCGGATGCGGCGTGTCCTGCCGGATGGCCGCGAGCGCGCGCTCGTCCCATTGGCGCGCGATGCTTTGCGCGGCCGTCGCGTCGGCGACCAGCGTCGCAGCGGCGAGGATCAGGCTGACAATTCGGAGGAACTTCACCGTGCCACTGAAACATCGCGCGTCCCCGCCCGCAATCGGAAAACCGCTTCGCCAGCCGCTGAACCCGCGCCTCTCCGGCCACGGATTCAGGTATGAGAACGGCTGGGAAGGCTGGTGCGATTGCTGAACATGCTGAACCTCCTCGCCATGCCGGCCATCGCGGCGAGCGCGGCTCGCGTCATTTCCTCCACATTGCGCCTCGCAGGATGAACAGTGTTCTAGGGAGTCCGGACGCGGTAGAAGCGCGCGCCGTTGGTGATCGCGTTCGTGACGCTGATGTTGGTGGCGATGGGCTGCGCGGCGATGCTCGTCAACGTCAGCCAGTTCCCGGCATCGAGAGCATCGCGGAACTCGACGGTGTAGGCGTGGTTGGGCTGAGCATCTAACACAATCTGGGCCCGACCGCTGTCTGCGGTGATTTGAGTGATCGTGGGCAGGTTGTAGTTGAATCCGGCGTATTTGATCGTTGCGTAGTCAGGGCCATTCCCACCAAATCCGGCGGAAAACCCCGTCACGAGAACGTTCCCGCTTCCGTCCACCGCTATGGCGGTGGCGCAGTCTTGGGCTTCAGGCCCAATGTAACAGTTGGTCCACAGCGGCACCCCGGCTCCCGAATACGCCACCGTCGCGTAGTTGGCAGAGTCATAGATGATATATGAATCTCCCGTCACGAACACGTTCCCGCTCCTGTCCACCGCAATGGCCCTGGCGTAGTCACCGCGGTTTTCCGGCCCGTTGTAACGATTGGTCCACAACGGCACACCCGCGCCCGAGTACGCAACCGTCGCGTAGTCATAATCACTGCCGGCGCCATACGAATATCCAGTCACGAACACGTTCCCGCTCGCGTCCACCGCGATCGCCCTCGCGGAGTCATCGCCATTCCCCGGCCCGTTGTAGAGATTGGTCCAGAGCGGCACGCCCGCCCCCGAATACGCCACCGTCGCATAGTCGGAATTGGTGCCGTTATAGGATTCTCCCGTTACGAACACGTTTCCGCTCGCGTCCACCGCCACGCTGACGGCGTTGGTATAGTAGAAACGGTGCGGCCCACCGAAACGATTGGTCCACGACGGAACGCCTGCCCCGGAATACGCGACCGTCACGTTTTCATAACTATCGGCGCTGCCGTACGACCACCCCGTTACGAATACGTTCCCGTTGCCGTCCGCCGCCATGGCGGTGGCGAAGTCGTTGCTGTTTCCCGCCCCGTCGTAAAGATTGGTCCAGAGCGGCACGCCTGCGCCTGAATACGCCACCGTCGCGTAGTCAGAATTGGTGCCGTTGGAGGAACCTCCCGTTACGAACACGTTCCCGCTCCCGTCCACCGCAATTGCCCTGGCGTAATCAGCGCCGTTCCCCGGCCCCTTATAGCGGTTGGTCCACAAGGGCACACCCGCACCAGAATACTTGATCGTCACGTAGTCGTATAGGCTGGCGACGATGCCCGAGTATCCCGTCACGAACACATTGCCACTCCCATCGACGGCCAAGGCCGTGGCGTAGTCATTGCCGCCGTTTGTCGACAAGTTGAAACGTCTGATCCACAACTCCGTGCCCGCTCCCGAATACTTGATCGTCGCGTAGTCATAACCGTTGCCAGTCGAATACCCCGTGACGAACACGTTCCCACTCCCGTCCACCCCCACGGCGGTGGCGTAGTCAAAGTAAACGTAACTCTCCCCGTTGTAACGGTTGGTCCAGAGCGGCTCGCCGAACGCGGCGGCGTTGGCGTGCGGCGCCGGTACGGCCATCGCGCAAAGCAGCGCGGCGACGAGGGCGAACACACGGCGCGTGATCTCCACAGGTGGATTTGCGCCGGCTTCCTCTGGCATG
>DATDFH010000262.1:0-5527 GCA_036522715.1 Verrucomicrobiia bacterium | reverse complement strand
CAGTCGCGGATGTGCGGGAACAAATCGCTGACCTCGGTGCCGCACTTGCCGCCACGTTTGAACTCCCAAAACGCCGGCAGGAACTTCCGCTTCCCGTCGCCAATCTCTTCCGCGAGCTTCGGCTTCGGATCGAACGAATCCACGTGCGACACGCCGCCCGGCATATACATGAAGATGGCGCGCTTGGCCTTCGCGCGGAAATGCGGCGCCTTGGGTGCGAGCGGATTCACGTCGTCGCCGCCCTCCTGCGCGAGCAGTTGCTGCACGATGCCGGGCAGCAACAGCGACGAACCGCAGACGAGCGAACGCAGCGCGGCGCGGCGGGGAATGGCGAACGGTTCAAACATCATGCTCAATCGACGAAGATGAATTCATTGCTGCTGAACAACACGCGACTGTAGCTCGCCCACGCGGCGTCGGCGAGATTGTCCTCGGGTGTGCCGGCGTCCTTCAACGCGGCGGTGATGGCGCGCAGATACTCTTCGCCATTCTTGAGTTCGTCCTTCGTCGGCGGGCGCCCGTAGGCAAGGGCGAAGGCCTTCTGGATTCGGTCGGAATCGTTTGCGGAAAGCGACTCCACCCGCTGGCCGAACTTTGCCGCCGAGTCGTGCACGAGCGGGTCGTTCATCATGAACAGCGCCTGGATCGGCGTGGTGCTCAACGGCCGCACGCCCGTCGAGGCTGCCGGGTCAGCGCCGTCCCACGTTTCGAAGAACGGATTCTTCCGGATGCGTTGGTGCATCAGATACACGCTGCGGTGGTTGCTCGGATAGACCTCCACGAACGGCGTGTGCTGCGTGTAGTGCCACTCCTTCGGCGGCGGAAACGGGTGCGGGCCGCCCGGCGTGCGATCAAGCGTGTCGCTGATGGCGAGCAATGTGTCGCGGATTTCCTCCGCCGAAAGCCGGCGGCGGTCGAAGCGCCAGAGGAATTCGTTCGAGACATCCTTGGCGAGATTGGCCGGGCGGTCGGCGCTGCTCATCTGATACGCGCTCGACAGCATGATCAACCGGTGCGTCGCCTTGAGGCTCCAGCCGTTCTCGATGAACTTCGTCGCGAGGAAGTCGAGCAACTCTGGATGCGTCGGCGCCTTGCCGCGCGCGCCGAAGTCGTTCGGCGTTTGCACCAGACCCTTGCCGAAGTGCCATCCCCAAATCCGGTTCACCATCACGCGAGCGGTGAGTGGATTCTTCGGATCGGTGATCCACTGCGCGAGTTCGAGCCGGCCACTCTCGGCGCCCTTCATTTCCTTCGGCAAGGTCTGTCCGCCGAGCACCTGGAGAAAACCGCGCGGTACCGGGTCGCCGAGCGAATCGCGCTCGCCTTTGCGCATGAGGCGCTGATCGTGAGGCGCGCCTTCCTGCACGCCGTAGGCGAGCTCGACCTCGGGCGGGTGCGCGCGGAGTGCTTCGCGCTCCTTTTTGTTCTCGCTCATGCGCGCGCGGATTTTGGTCACGTCGTTTGTCGCACGTTTGCTTCCGCGCGTGAGCGGTTCAAGCCGGCGGTATTCGGCATCGAGGTCGTTGAGCCGACGCTCGTAGGTCTTCCATTCCGCGACCTGCTCGGGCGTGCCGAGCGGAATGTAATCGCGCGGGTTCGGCACCACCTCGACGCCGGGAAACGTGTACGTGCTGCTGCCGAGGATGCCGTAGAGCGCGTAGTAATCCTCCGTCGGCAGCGGGTCATACTTATGGTCGTGGCAGCGCGCGCAACCGAGCGAGAGGCCGAGCAGCGACTTTCCGATGTTGTCGATGCTGTCGTCGAGCGTGAGGTGAAACTCGTTCGTGCTCGAGGCGAACCGGCGCGCGACGGCGAGGTAGCCGGTTGCGATGATGTGGCTGTTGCGCACAGCCGGTGAATCTGCGGGTAACAAATCACCGGCGATCTGCTCGCGGACGAACTGGTCGAACGGATGGTCGGCGTTGAGGGCTTCGATGACCCAGTTGCGGTACTTGTAGGCGGGCGGGACAGGGAAATCAGAGTTACATCCAGCGGTGTCCGCGTAGCGAACCACGTCGAGCCAATGGCGGCCCCAGCGCTCGCCGTATGCGGGCGAACGGAGCAGGCGCTCGACAACCCTCACGAAGGCGACTGGTGAATTGTCTTTGAGGAATGCGTCGATCTCCTCCGGCGTCGGCGGCAGACCGGTGAGGTCGAACGTTGCACGGCGGAGCAGAGTGCGTTTGTCGGCCGGTGGGGCGGGCTGAAGCCCGCGCTCCTCCAGTTTCGCCAGCACGAACGTGTCGATCGGCGTCTGCACCCATTTCGAGTTTTTCACCTTCGGCACCGGCGGATTCTTCACCGGCTGGAACGACCAGAACCGTCTGCCCTTCGCGATGTCGATTTCGCCGAGGCCGGCGGGCGCGGCGCCTTCGCGCGGATCGGGCGCGCCCATCTTCACCCAGGTCGCGAGATCGCGGAGCACCGCCTCGTCGAGCTTGTGCTTGGGCGGCATCTGCATGTCTTCAAGCGCGCCGCGCACGGCCTTGATGAGCAGACTTTTCTCCGGCTGGCCGACGACGATGGCCGGTCCGCTGTCGCCGCCCTTGAGCACCGCGGCGCGCGTGTCGAGCAACAGGCCGCCTTTGGCCTTCTCCGCCTTCGCGCTGTGGCACTCGTAGCAACTCTGCACCAGCACGGGGCGAATGCGCTTCTCGAAAAATTCCAGGTCCGCAGTGTTCGACTTGGCCGGCAGCGGGAGAGCAGCGGGTTTCTTCGGTGCGGCTGTGGTAGCGAGACTCGTCCCGAGCAGCGTCAGGCCGAGAACGGCGGCCCGGTGCCAATGCTTCTGAAATGGTTCGTGTGCAATCACTGCAAATGAAATTCCGCCGCTTTTCGCCGGCAGGCAAATCTCAGACGGCTGGAAGCCCGTGCGGATTCGGGTTTTCTCCCGCCCGTTTGAAGAGAATCAAACAACAAACTCCAACTCCTGCCGGTGCGGGATCAGCCCGCGTTCGTGCGCGCGACCGAGAAAGCGGCGGATGCTCTCGCGGCCTTTTTCGCCGTAGTCGAGCGTCCAGTGGTTGACATACATGCCGACGAACTTGTCCGCGAGGTCGCGGCCCATGTCGCGGGCGAACTGGAGCGCGTGCTGCACAGCCTCCGCCCGATGATCGAGGCTGAACTGGATGCTCGCGGTGAGAATGTCCGAGATCGTCTTGCGCGTCTTCGGATCGTGGCGCTTGTGGATGACATTGCCGCCGAGGGGCAGGGGCAGGCCGTCGTTCTCGCTGCCCCACCACACGCCGAGATCTTCGCAGCAGACGAGACCTTCGTTCTGAAACGTGAGCTGACCTTCGTGGATGATGAGGCCCACATCGGCGACGCCGTTGCGCACTGTCTTGAAGATTTCATCGAATGGCACGACGACGTGGTTGAATTCCTTCGCCGGTTTGCCCAGCCACAGTTGCAACGCGAGAAATGCGCTCGTCATTGTGCCCGGCACGGCGATTTTTCTCCGCGCGATTTCATCACGCGAAAACTTCTGCTTCGCCACGAGCATCGGCCCGTAGCCGTCACCCATGCTCGCGCCGCTGGGAAGCAGGGCGTATTTGTCCGAGACGTAGGCGTAGGCATGGATGCTGATGGCGGAGATGTCGAGTTCGCCCCGGGTGGCGCGCTCGTTGAGAGTCTGGATGTCCTGCAGAATGTGCTCAAACTCGAAGCCGTGCGTGGGGATGAGTTCCTTGGCCAGCCCGTAAAACATGAACGCATCATCCGGGTCGGGCGAATGACCGAGCGTGAGTTTTTGCATTGGCGCGAACGTAGCGGGCGGGTTGCGCCATGTCACGGCGGGCGTTAGGATGGCATTGAATTTGCCTGCAAAGCTCAACGAAACATGAAGACCAATCGCCTTTTCTCCCTGATCCTCGCGCTCGCCGCCAGCGTGGCCGTGCGTTCCAGCTTCGCGCAGGATGCGGGCGCCATCGATCGTGTCACGGTCAAGGACGGCAAACTGTCCGCGTTACAGGCAGGACAACTGGTCGCCGTCACTGAGGCGGTCAAGTTCCCCGGCGATCTCACGGTCAACACCAACGCCACCTACCAGATCGGCGAGGGCAAGCCGCGCGAATTCAAGGAAGGCCAGACGCTCTCGAAAGACGGCACCATGCTCGAAGCGGATGGGACGACCTACCCCGTCTATGACCACGTGACGCTCAACCGCGGCCGGGTGCTTGTGATGCGCGACGGTGAGTACTCCCCCGTGTCGGGCCAACTCGCGCTCGGCGACGGCTCGCGCGTGGGGTCGGATGGCGTCGTGACGGGGAAGGACGGAAGCCCGCGCCGCCTGCTCGATGGGCAAATTCTTCGGCTCGACGGCACCGCCGCGCCGGCGAAGGACACGGTGTCACTCTTCAAAGGAAAGGTCAGCGTGCAGAAGGACGGTTCGAAGATCGACGTCGCCGCCGGCCGTACGATCACGATGAACGACGGCACAAAGGTTTTCGGCGAGGGTTACGTCATCAAGTCCGACGGCACACGTGTGAACCTGAGCGAGGGGCAGACACTCGAAGTCGAGGGCGTGGCGACGCGGCGGTAAAGCAGGGCGGGCGTCCCGCCCGCCTCTGACCAAAACGGACCGGAAGGATTCCTGCGCTGACGCGGACAGGAGGGACGTCTGTCCTACTTTTTCACCAACTCCACACACACCAACTGCGAACCGGCCGTCTTCCTTCCCGTGCCTTCGCGGAGGTAAAGTTTCCCGTCGGCATACGCGGGATTACTCCACGTGATGCCGGAGATTTGCACGCGACTGATCTGTCTGAACGCGGCGGGGTTCGCCTCGAAGAGCACAAGTTCGCCGCCGTCGGTGAGGCAGAGAATGTTCTTCCCCATCACAATCAAGCCGACGTGCGCCTGGCCGCCGCCGGTGTTGAGGTAACCCGTTTGCGACCACGCGATCTTGCCGGTGGCGATATCGACGCAAATGAGATTCTTCGCCGGGCCAAGGCCGAAGAGATGTTTGCCGACGGAGACGGGGCTGGAGAAGTTGATTGCCGCCTCTTTCGTCAACCACGTCTGTTCTGCTTTGAAAGCGTTGCCTTCCTTTGAAACTTTGATGCCGAACACGCCGTGCTCGTGGGAGGAAACCATCACCATGTCATCAACGACCACTGGTGTCGTGACGTGGCGCGCCCAGGTGGTCTTGATCGGCACGCGCCAGAGCAGCGCGCCGTCCTTGAGATCGAGGCCGATGCAGCCGTCGGCGGTAAACACGACAGCCTGCTTGACGCCGAGAATGGTCGCCACGGCCGCTGGCGCGTAACCCGGCCCGTCGCTCTCTGATTTCCAAATCACGGCGCCCGTTTTCTTGTTGAGGCAAACGACGCTCGCGCCGCTGCGCCCGCCCGCGATGACAATGAGGTTGTCACCATCCACGACCGGCTGTCCGTTGTAGCCGTGGCGGATCGCGCCCACGGCCTCCTTGTTGGGCGTTTCACCAATGAACTGTGCGCCGAAGTCCGTCACGAAATCCTTTCGCCAAAGCGGCTTGCCGTCGGCGGCGTTGAGCACGGCGAGAATTCCC
>DATDFH010000261.1:0-2259 GCA_036522715.1 Verrucomicrobiia bacterium | reverse complement strand
ATTGGCAAGTTTGCAGGGAAAAACTGAAAAGCTAATCTACTCAAATACAACCAAGATACGGATGAATAAGCATGAACTAACCTGAACTTGTTGTAACTAGTGGTTGTAACTCCACTTCCCTTAATATGGAAGTGCTTGATTCAGAGGATGGTGGAGCCGAGGGGATTCGAACCCCTGACCCCCACAATGCCATTGTGGTGCTCTACCAACTGAGCTACGACCCCAAACCAAAACGCGGCGGAACTCTAGTTTTCCGACCCGCCATGTCAAAACTATTTCCCGTCACTCCAGCCCGAGCACGCGCCGGCCCTCGGCGGTGATCATCGACTGGTGCCACGGCGGATCCCAGACGATCTCGACGTCGGCTTCCTCGATCGCGGGCAGGTCGAGCAGCTTCATCTGTGCGTCGCGGGCGATCACCGTGCCCATGCCGCAGCCGGGCGCGGTCAACGTCATCTTGATGCCGACGCGCTTGTTGCCGCTGGGCAGCGGATCGAGCCGCACGTCATACACCAGGCCGAGGTCCACGATGTTCACCGGAATCTCCGGGTCGAAGCATGATTTCAATACATTCCAAATTGCCTGCTCGTCGGCGGGGCGGCCGCCCGACGGTGCGGCAGATGCGGCCGTGGATTCCAGACCCAGCGCGTCGGCGTCCTCGGCGGCGATGCGAAAGAGACCGCCGGGCGCGCGCACCGTGAAACTGCCGCCGAGCGTTTGAGTGATGTCCACCGGGGTGCCTGCTTCGAGCGTGAAAGTGTCACCCGCGGGAATCCGCACCGCTTCACAGGCACGCTTAAGCTCGATCGAGGAAACGTCGTTCATGCGGCAAACCTACCGGAGCGCGAGACGACGAGCAACGGCCGTGATGTTTCGAGTGTTTCTCCACCGTATGTTTGCTGTTTAATTCCTGCGTGCCGAAATCCGCGTGGGACAAAATTCTCCGGGCCGCGCCCGATCCGCAGCGCGCCGCCGGATATTTCGAGAAGCTCAAGGCCACCGGCGCCCGCGCCGCACTCAAGTCCGCGGGCGCCGAACAGGCGCGCATCATTGCGGCTGTGTTGGGCGGTTCGCAGTATTTGAGCGAGTTGCTGATCGCACATCCCGACTGGGTCGCGCGCTGCCTTGAGTTCGAGATGCTCCAGCATCCGCGGCAACTCCAGGGCTTGCGCAGGGAAGTGGACGGCCTCCTGCGCGGGGCCGGCGATGACACCGCGGCTCTCGCCGCACTCCGCGAATTCAAGCAGCGCGAAATGCTCCGCATCGCCGCGCGCGACCTCGCGCGGCTCGGCAACGTCACCGACATCACGCTCGAACTCTCCAACCTCGCCGATGTGTGCCTCGACGCCGTGTACCGTGTGTGCGACGCGCGACTCACCGCGCGCTTCGGCCGGCCGTATCATCAGGACGCGGACGACAACTGGCACCCGACGGCGTTCGCGGTCATCGGCCTGGGCAAACTCGGCGGGCAGGAGTTGAACTACAGTTCGGACGTGGATGTGGTCTTCGTTTATTCCGACGAAGGGCACGTTTTCCGCGAGCCTCCGCGCGTGGCGGACGCCGCCGGCAAGGGCTTCACCAACCACCAGTTCTTCAAGCGCCTGGGCGAGGCGTTTGTCGCGGAGATCACGCGGCTGACGCCGGAGGGCGTGCTCTTCCGCATCGACCTGCGCCTGCGGCCCGAAGGCGACGCCGGCCCTTTGGTCCGCTCGCTGCCCGGCTACGAGGACTATTACGCGCAATGGGGCCAGACCTGGGAACGCATGATGTTGATCAAGGCCCGCGGCGTAGCGGGCGACCGGGCGCTGGCCGCCGAGTTCGTCGAGTTCGTGCAACCGTTCCGCTACCCGCGCTCGCTCAACGAGACCACGCTGCGCGAAATCGCCGCGATGAAGCAGCGGATCGAAGACGAGATCGTCAAGACCGGGGAACTCGACCGTGAGGTCAAGCGCGGCCGCGGCGGCATTCGCGAGATCGAGTTTGTGGCGCAATCGCTCCAACTCCTCCACGCGGGGCGCATTCCGTTTCTTCAGGGCGCGCAGACGCTGCCCGCATTGCGACATCTCGTCCGCTACCACTTCCTCGCCGCCGACGAAGCTACGCAACTCGCGGCGGCCTACGAATTCCTCCGCGACGTTGAGCACCGGCTGCAAATGGAGCAAAACCTCCAGACTCATGCGATCCCCACGGAACGCCGCGCGCGCGAGCGGCTGGCTGCGTTGATGGGCTTTGCTTCGTTGCGAGAATTCGAGGCAGCCC
>DATDFH010000260.1:0-6785 GCA_036522715.1 Verrucomicrobiia bacterium | reverse complement strand
GACGTCGTCGGGTTGAACACCCGTCTCGACGTGCCGGTAGGCGCCGCTGGCTTCCTCGACCTGTTCCTGCTTGAAACGCACCGCGCGCAACTCGGCACCCGGCAGATGGTAGAGCGCGAGCACGATCCCGCCGACCTCGATCTCGTGCGCGTTGCAGATGAGCGACGTGCTCGAACAACCGGCGAGGACCGGGATCTGCGCGTGGACGCGGAAGATTTCAAGGATGGTTTCCGCGTGCGGGAAGAAACGCGGCGTCATGAAAAGCAGCCCCAACGAAACCGGTTCGCCAAGCTGGTGGCGCAGTTTGGACGCCCACGCCCGGAGGGCGCGCTCGTCGAACTCGCCGGCCCAATGGGCGGCCACTGCGAACTGCTGGCTCATGCCGGGAAGGTATCGCGCCGCGACTTGAAGGCAACCCTGCGCAGAATGTGGTCGTTGCCTCGGCCGGGCTTTGCGCCGGACCATTCTCGGGAAGCGGCCATTGAGACGGGTTGGTCCAAGCCCGTGAACGGATTTGCGCGAAGACTGGTGGAGCCGACAGGGATCGAACCTGCGACCTTCTCATTGCGAACGAGACGCTCTACCAACTGAGCTACGACCCCGACCAGCGCGCCGCAAAAACTTCCAAACCCACCGCGAAAATGCAAGCGGCTTCTGACGACTTTTCCTGCTCCGCTTGAAATCTTTCGCTCAATCCAATGAGGTCCGCGTTGACCTTCGAGGGAGAGCCGCCCAACATTCGCGCGTCCGATTGAACCCGTGAACGGCCAGGCCCAGCCCAAGATCACCATCGTTACGCCCACGCGCAACGCGGCGGCGCTGCTGGAGAACCTCCTTTCATCCGTCCGCGCGCAGGACTATCCGCAGGAGCGGATCGAGGTGCTCATCGCCGACGCGCGCTCGACAGACGGCACGCGCGAAATCGCGGCGCGGCACCGGGCGATTGTGATGGACGACGACGGCGGCGACATGGAGGAGGCCAAACGCATCGCGGTCGCGCGCGCGACCGGCGACTACATCGTGTTCGCCGACGCGGACAATGAGTTCACACACCCGGACTGGTTGCGGTTGGCCGTCGAAGGGTTGGCGAAGAATCCGCAGGCGCTGGGGGTGGAAAGTTATTACCTGCCGTCGGCGAAAATGTCTTCGTTCTGCGCCTACATCACGCACCTGTTGCACATCAGCGATCCGCTGGCGTGGTTGATGACGGTCCGACCGTTGCTGGTCGCTCGCGAGGGCGAGGTGGAGCGGTGGACGCTGCCGGAAGGAACGTTCGCGTATCCGCTTGGTGCGAACGGCTTCATCTTTCGCAAGGCCGACCTCGACGCGGTGAAGGCGGCCGAGCAGTTCCAGGACACGCACGTGGCAATGCACCTGATGCGCGCGGGCAAACGCGAGTGGCTGCGGCTGCGCGGCCGGGGTGTGTGCCATTACTACGTGCAGGACCTCTGGCCGGGCCTGCTGCACAAACGGCGGCGGGCCATCGCGCATTACTTCAACGTGCAGCGCCGCTCCGGCGGCGTGAACTGGTCCAACGAAAAACCGCGCGTGCCTGCGTGGGCGGCGATCCTCTACGGCTTCACCGTCATCGGCCCGCTGTTCCACGCGGTGGCCGGGGTCGCGCGCACGGGGGATTCGCGCTGGCTGTGGCACGCGCCGGCGAGTTTTGTGTCGGCGCTGGGCACGTTGTGGGGGTGGTGGACCTTCAAGCGCCACGCGCATGATCGCCAGATGGTGTCGAAACTCCAGCCGAAGCAGACGCTCAAGAAGAAGGATCGCGACTAACTCGCACCGGGCCTGGCGAATCGTTCGAGGTGCTCGACAAGCTGGCGTACGACGTGGGAGTCATCGTAGGTCGCCATGAGTTCGCGCTGGCCGGGCGCGGCGACGGTGGTGCGATTCGCGAGGAAGCGTTCGGCGAATTGCGCGGCGTTGCCGGGTGCGACGTAGACCGGATGATCGCCGAAGACGCTGCGGTAATGCGGCAGTTCGTAGCACACGGCCTTGCAACCGCAGTAGAGCGCCTCAGCCAGTGCGATGCCCCAGCCCTCTTCGTAGCTCGGGAAGAAGAAGAACCCCGAGCGCTTCATCAGCGAATACTTCTCGTCGTCGGTCACGAAGCCCTTGAGTTCGATGCCACGGAGGCCGCGGCGTTGAATCGCCTCGGCGAGTGCGGCCTGCTCCGGACCGGTGCCCATGATGATCAGCCGGAAATCCGGCAGGACGCGGTTGATCCGTTCCATGATCTCAACGAGGTCGAAGATGCCTTTCTGCGAGGTGAGCCGGCCGAGGAAGCAGGCCCGGTTCATGTCCTTCGGCTGGTCCGGGACACGGTCGAGCACGCTCGTATTGAAACCCGCGTGAAGGATGACGACCGGTTTGCCGGGCGCGATGGCCTCGAGTTGTTTTCGCGCGTGGTCGTTGCCGGTGATGATGAAGTCGCACAGCCAGCGCATGAGGCGCAGTGAAATTTTGCTCTCGATCGCCGCGAGTGCGAACCGCACGCGGGTCGCGAAGTTGACCGCCTTGCGCTCGGGGATGACGTGGTAAGTGATCGCGCCCTTGCGCCGGGCGCGGCAAAACATCAGCGGCACGAGGTCGAAGAGAAACGGCGAGGTGGCGATGGCGAGGTCGTAATCGTTCCGCCGGCTGCGGAGCGCGAACCAGATTGCCTGCAGAGTGCGCCAGCCGATGAGGAACAGGAACCCATTCAGTCCGCCGCCGGAAATATTTCGCCGCGTGAGGTAGAGGTTGCGCGAATGTGAGATCAAACTCGCCGCTGACTGCGGCACGATGAAGTCCGGCGCGAGTCCCGAGCGATCCACGAACTTGAGGATGACCTGGTCGCCGCCGCCGATCTTGCCCGCGCCGCTGCCGTGGCTTTCGGCCGTGGTGCCGTTCCAGATCAGGAGCAGTTGTTTCATGAGTTGGGCGACGGCCCTGGCCGGAGAACTTGCCCGACCAATGGTTCACTTCGCCTTGCGCCCCCGCATCAGCAGCCAATGGCCGCGGCGGGGCATCAACTTTTCCATCGGCCGGCCCAGCCAGCGCGGGATCGGCATCAGTCCGATCGAGCGCACGTCGATGTCCGCGAAGCCGATCTTGGCGAAGAGGCCGCGCGCTTGAGCCACCGAGAGGATCCGATTGTGGCCGGCGATGCCGGAGAATGACGGGTCGTCGAGCGGCACCTTGGAGACATCCACGGGATAGTCTGCGGCGTTGTGCAGCCCTAGCGGGTTGCCGACGTACCAGCCGCAGACATTCTGCGAGGAGAACGGCGTGTAGCCGAGCACCATCGAGCCAAGGTTCAACAGGCTCGTGAGATTTTCTGAGGTCAGCACCGCCGTGCCGCCGGGCGCCAACACGCGGAACAACTCGGCGAGGAACAGCCGCGTGTTGTGAACGTGCTCGATGACCTGGCTCGAATGCACCGCGTCGAATGAATTGTCCGGATACGGCCAGCGCCCGTTGAAGTCGAAGCACGTGATTTCCATCCCGCGCGCGCGGGCGGCTTCGGCCAGGGGAGGGTTGCCCTCGACGCCGCAGAATTTTTCCGGGCGATGCTTCAGATAGTGCGTCAACCGCGAGCCGTCGCCACAACCCACGTCGAGCAGTCGGCGCGGTTTCAGCGCGGCGATCTGTTCGCCGGCCCAGTCGTAGGAGGCATCGCCGCTCGACGCATAGTATTTGTAAACGGAGCGTTGGAGGAACTGGTTCATGATGGCCCGTGTGGGTGCCGGCCCGCTGCCGGACACCGGCGACTCATTCGAGAAACACCTTGTGCACCGCGCGCATCGCCTTCTCGCCCTGGTCGAGACGCACCACGACGGAAATTTTGATCTCGCTGGTGGAAATCATTTCGATGTTCACCGATTCCTTCGCGAGCGTCTCGAACATTTTCGCAGCCACGCCCGAATGGCTGCGCATTCCGACGCCGACGATGGAGAGCTTGCCGATGTTTTCGTCGGCGATCACGTCCTTGAAGCCCACGTCGTGCTTGAGGCCGTCAATGACCTTGCGGGCCTTGGCGAGGTCGGGTTTGTCGATGGTGAATGACAGGTCGGTGGTCTTGGTGCCGTGGCTGAAGTTCTGGATGATCATGTCCACGTTGATTGCCGCGTCGGAGAGCGCGGTGAAGATGCGCGCGGCCTCGCCGGGTTTGTCGGGCACGGCTACGAGCGTGATCTTGGCCTGGTTTTTGTCGAGCGAGACGCCGCGCACGACGATGTCTTCCATGCTGTGGGTTTCTTCTTTCACAAGCGTTCCTGGGTTGTCGTTCAAACTCGAACGGACTTCAAACACGACTCCGAACTTTTTGGCAAATTCGACCGAGCGGAGTTGCATGACCTTCGCGCCGGAGCCGGCCAGTTCGAGCATCTCGTCGTAGGCGATCTCGGTGAGCTTGCGCGCGGCGGGCACGAGGCGCGGGTCGGCGGTATAAACGCCGTCCACGTCGGTGTAAATCTGGCAGAGGTCGGCCTTGAGCGCGGCGGCGAGCGCGATGGCGGTGAGGTCCGAACCGCCACGGCCGAGCGTGGTGATCTGGCCCTCGCTCGTCTGGCCCTGAAAGCCGGCGACGATGACGACATTGCCGGCGTCGAGCATCGCGTGGACCTGTTTGGGCGTGATGTTTTGAATCTTCGCCTTGGTGTGAACGCCGTCGGTGACGATGCCCGCCTGCGCGCCGGTGAATGACACCGCCGGGACGCCGGCCGCGTGAAGTGCGATTGCCGTCAGCGCGATGGTCTGCTGCTCACCCGTGGCGAGGAGCATGTCCATCTCGCGCTCGCTCGGCAGCGTGGTGATGTCCTTGGCGAGCTTGATCAAGCCGTCGGTCACGCCGCTCATCGCGGACACGACCACGACGACCTGGTCACCGCGCCGGCGGTACTCGGCCACGCGTCGGGCGACGTTCTTGATGCGCTCGGTGTTGGCCACCGAGGTGCCGCCGTATTTTTGGACGATCAATGCCATGAGAAAAGCCCTGGGTTCAGAATCCAGTCGCCTTCGTCAGCGCCGGTTTGCCTGCTGGCGCATCGTGCCGCTCGAAATCCGCCGTGCTGGTCGCCGCGTGCTGCTTGATGAGATATGCGCGGAACTTTTCGTAATCCGCATCCATGCGGTCGTAATCCTCGGGCAACGCAATCGCGGCGGTCATCGAAGCCGGAACATCCGGGGGCCAGCCGACGACTTTCTCGACTTCCTCCGGGAACTTCGCTGGATTGGCCGTTTCGACGATCACGATGGGCACATCGCTGCCCGGCTCCGCCGCCCGCCAGTCGAGGAAGCCCTGCCACGCGACGACGCCGTGCGGTTCGAGCAGGATTTGATACGTGTTCCAGAATTCCCGCAGCGACGTCCGCGTGCGCTCGTCGGAAATCGAGCTGGAAAAAACATCGCGTCGCATCGTGACGAGGTCGGGCTGCTGGTGGATTGTGCCCGTCTCGTCCATCTGCCCGCCGTAAACTGCCACGAGCCGCGCGAGGTTGCTCGGGTGGCCGACGTTCATCGCATTCGAGACCGAGTTCCGCGAGGGAACAACCTTCTGATACGCGCCGCTTGCGAGGTAGCGCGGGAACGCGTCGTTGTCGTTGACAGAAGCGACGATCTTTTTCACCGGCAAACCCATCTCGCGCGCCACGACTGCGCCCATCATGTTGCCGAAGTTGCCGCTCGGCACCGAGAAGACAACCGGCTCGCCTGGCTTGGCGACGCGCGACGCGGCGTAGAAGTAATAAACGCTCTGCGGCAGCAGCCGGCCGATGTTGATCGAGTTCGCGGACGACAGGGCGATGTGCGCGAGCGCGGGGTCGGCGAAGGCCTGCTTCACCATCGCCTGGCAGTCGTCGAATTTTCCGTCAATCGCCACCGTGCGGACATTGTCGGCAAGCGTCGTCATCAGCTTGCGCTGGCTCAGGCTCACTTCATGGATGGGAAACAACACGATGACGCGGACGCCCGGCACCTTGTAAAAGGCGTGCGCGACCGCCGCCCCGGTATCGCCGCTCGTCGCGGTGAGAATGGTGACCTGCCGGCCGTCTTCCTGAAGAAAGCGCCCGAACATCTGCGCCATCATCTGCGCCGCGAAATCCTTGAACGATGCCGTGGGGCCTTGATCCAGCCGCATCAGGTACACGCCGCGATGAATGACCTCCACCGGGACGCCAAAGTCGTAGGCCTTGCGGCACATTGCGGCGAGGGCATCGTCGGGAATGATGCCTTCGGTGAATTTCCGGAGCACGCGGAAGGCGACTTCGCGATAGGGCAGCTCCGCGAACGCGGCAATCTCCTCCGGCGTGAGACGCGGGACTTTCTCCGGGAAATAAAGCCCGCGGTCCGGTGCCTGGCCGGCCAGCAGCGCCTCGCGCAGGTTGACTGCGGGCGACTGGCCGTTGGTGCTGCGAAACCGGAGCACGCTCATCTCACTCGAAGCTTTCCACCCGCAACATCACGGGCGGCCCCTTCACGACGGACAGGCGCGCGATCTTCGCCAGTGCGCGTTTCATCGCCGCGTTGGTCGCGTCGTGAATCATCAGGACCAATGGCACGCTCTCGCCCTCGTGGCCCTCGGGCTGGACCACGGACGAAATGCCGATTTTTGCCGCTGCAAGGATGGCGGCGATCTTCGCGAGCACGCCCGGTTTGTCCACGACGCTCAAGCGCACGAAATACTGCGAGACAACTTCGTCCATCGGCATCACCGCGCCCTCGCGGTCGTGCGGCACGAACGGCGGCACGCGGCGTTTGCTGCCGAACTTTAGGTCGAGCGCGGCGTCGGCGAGGTC
>DATDFH010000259.1:0-2056 GCA_036522715.1 Verrucomicrobiia bacterium | reverse complement strand
CCGACGGCGAAAAGGGCCGCTGGAAATGCACCCGGCCCGGCGGCGCGTGCGAGCAAGGTCCCCTGCCCGACGGTTCGTGCTGCCGGCCGATTCCCAAGTGTTCGCCGGTGCGGAGCCTGCGCGCCAGGCGTGGACTATTCACGTGGACCGTGCTGGCCGTGACCGCGGGCGCGTTGCTCGTGCTGCTCGGCGGATCGTGGCGCAACAATTTCATCAACCCCGGCGGGCTTTCGGATCCCCACTCCAGCCGCGCGTTCGCGGCACTCGCGCACGGGACCAATTGCAGTGACCAGACCTGCGCGAGCTGTCACGCCGCCGGCGGCTCCGGGCCGGGCGGGTTGATGCAGGCGGCCTTCAGCGCGTCGCCGGGGCCGTTCGAGTGGCACAAGCTCGCCGACGCGACGCGCACCGACATGACGTCGATCGACCACGCGTGCACCACATGCCACGCGGGCCACGCCTTTCACGAGCCGAACGTCGTGCGCGACCACTCATGCTCGCTCTGCCACGCCGAACATCTCGGCGCCGGCCCGATGCGCGCGCCCACCGACGCCAACTGCGCCTCCTGCCACGCCAACGAACCCGTGATGTTCGCCTCGACTCAAATGGGCCGCAAACTGCCCCCGTCCGCATTTGAGTTTCGGCCGGGGCGTGGGTTGAAGGAATTTCGCGGCGCGCGCCCGGCTCAAGGCTACACGAAGGTCTTCAGGAGTTTCTCCGATCATCCGGAGTTCCGCGTCCACGCCGATCGCCAGCGCGATCCAGACACGCTCAAGTTTGGCCACGCGCTCCACCTCACCTCCGAAACCATCCCGAAGCTCCCGAACGGACGGAAACTCGATTGCACGTTTTGCCACCAGCCCGATGCGAGCATTGCGCGTTTCCAGCCCGTGAAATTCGAGCAGCACTGCCGCGTATGTCACTCGCTCCAGTTCGATCCAGAGACGCCGGAGTTGACGCTGCCGCACGGCGAGCCGCGCTTCGTCTCCGCGTTTCTCGCCAGCCTCGCCCGGCAATACGGCGACTACGCCCGCGAGCGAAAGGGTTTGAAGCGCGACGCCGACGCGCAAGCGTTCGCCGAGACGCGGCTGCACGCGTTGCAGGAACAGACCGGCTCGCGCGGCGAGTTGGAGAAGCGCGTGTTCTTCAGCACCTCGACGCATGGCCCGGCCTCGCAGATCGGCACGCTCGGCGGTGCGGCGCGAGCGCTCTATCCGGGCTGCGCGTATTGCCACGAAGTAAAGGCCGATGCCGCCGGCGCCGCGCACGTGACACCCGCACTGGTTCCCGACCGCTGGCTGCCGCACGGCGACTTTACACACGCCCGGCACACACAGGTCGCCTGCGCAAACTGCCACGATACGATCCACAGCAAGGAAACCTCCGATATCATCCTCCCGGCGAAAGCTTCGTGCGCCACGTGCCACAGCCCGGCCGGCGGAGTGAAGAGTTCATGCTCCACGTGTCACGCGTATCACAACGAGCCGCCCAAAAAGGCGCTGTCGGCACGCTGAAGTCAGATTGCGGGTCGCAAGTTCTCCCAACCGACGCCAGACGGTGGCCTTGAATTCTGGGCTCCGAAACCCGGGATGCTTAGAACCGCACCGTCACATTCGCGCCGCCGCCGAAGTCGAGTTTCTCGTAGTCCGAGATGAACCCGCTGCTCGAATCGCGCCTTTCGTAGTTGATGAACGCGCGCACGCTGAACTGCCGCGTGATGAAGGCATAAAGGCCCACCCCGAACGAGTGCACGTAATCTTCGCGCCCGCCCACCACGTCGGTGAAGCGCGTGTATTTGAAACGATAGAACGGCTGCGCGACAAAGCGGCCGCAAATCGCCGTGGTCAGGTTCACGAAGAGGATGTTGTCCACCCGGTCGTTTGAATTCATCGGGAAGAAGATGTAGTTCGCGTCCTGGTCCACGAAGTGATAGATGCCCTCGTAGCCCACGGCGATGTTCGCGCGCGGGCAGAGTGAGTGGTTCCACTGCAAGCCCAGACGCGGCGTCCAGTCTGCGTAAAATTGGTCGGGGCCGCCAAATGCCGCGCCGCCGTTC
>DATDFH010000258.1:0-11157 GCA_036522715.1 Verrucomicrobiia bacterium | reverse complement strand
AGACAAACCTGACTTCGCAGACGGCGTTCCGCGGATTTGGCGGACCGCAGGGGATGCTCGTCATCGAGGAGATCATGGATCGCGTCGCGCGCCGGCTCGGTCTGCCACCGCATGTCGTCCGCGAGCGCAACCTCTATCACGGCAGCGGCGAGACGAACACGACGCACTACGGCGAAGAGATCGGCGATAACCGGGTGCAGACAATCTGGCATCAGCTCAAGGCGAGTGCGGAGTTCGACGCGCGCCGGGCAGAGCTTGCGCGCTGGAACAAGACGAGCGGCCGGATCAAGCGCGGCATGGCGATGACGCCGGTGAAGTTCGGCATCAGCTTCACGGCCACGCACTACAACCAGGCGGGCGCACTCGTGCTGATTTATCGCGACGGCATGGTGCAAGTGAATCACGGCGGCACCGAGATGGGGCAGGGGCTTCAAACCAAGATTCGCGGCGTGGTGATGCGCGAACTCGGACTCCCGGCGGAACACATCCGCATGATGCCGACGACGACGGACAAGGTGCCCAACACTTCCGCCACCGCGGCATCAAGCGGCTCGGACCTGAATGGAGCCGCTGTCTGCAACGCGTGCGTGACGCTGCGCGAACGCCTTCAACCCGTGGCGGCGCAGATGTTGCGCGAGCGCTTCGGCATCGAGATCAGCGAGGTGGAGTTTGCCGACGCGCGCGTTTTCGGTCGCGGCCAGCCGGAGAGGGCGGTGAGCTTCGCTGAGTTGGTCGATCATGCCTACCTCCAGCGAATCAGCCTCGCGGCGACCGGTTACTACGCCACACCGAAGATTCACTGGGACCGAGCGGCTGGGCGTGGGCATCCGTTCTATTATTTCGCATGCGGCGCGGCGGTATCCGAAGTGGAGATCGATGGCTACTCAGGCATGAGCAAGGTCCGGCGCGTTGACATCCTGCACGACGTGGGTGACTCGCTGAATCCGGGCGTGGACCGTGGCCAGATCGAGGGCGGCTTTGTGCAGGGGATGGGCTGGCTGATGCAGGAAGACTTGCGCTGGGATGCACAGGGACGGCTGCAGTCGCACAGTGCGAGCACGTATCAGATTCCGGCGTTCAGCGATGCGCCGGTGGATTTTCGCGTGGCGTTGTTCGAGCGCGCGGAGCAGCTGGACGTCATCCACGGGAGCAAGGCCGTCGGCGAACCGCCGCTCATGCTCGCGATTTCAGTACGCGAAGCGATTCGCGATGCCATCGCCGCATTCGCAGAGCGTCCAGGAGAGATTCACCTCGCCTCACCCGCGACCGCGGAAGCTGTGTTCACCGCGATTCAGCGGCAGAGCACAGCGCTGGCTCACTGATTCAAGCCGTCCCGCAAATGTCCGCCGGGGCGTCCGCGCAAGACCCGCATCACTTCGGCCATGACGCTGGTTGCAATTTCCGCGGGAGCATCGGCGCCCACGTCGAGTCCGAGCGGGGCGTACACGCCAGCGAATTTTTCTGCCGGCACGCCGCGAGCCTTCAGGTCATCGAACACACGGTGCACTTTGCGGTGGCTGCCAATCATGCCCAGGTAACCCATGCCGCCCTGCCCCAACGCGGCGTGCAGCGCCTCGCGATCAACTTCGAAGTTGCGACTGACGATCACCAGTGCCTCGTCGCGTTGCCACGCGCGGCTGGCGATGAATGCCGCCGGTGTCCGGTCGCCGACCTTCTGTTGGGCGGGAAAATCGGCGAGCAGGTCTGCGCGGTCGTCCATCACGGTCACGTGCCAGCCGCAGTCGGTGGCGAGTTTGCCGATGGCGCGCGCGCAATGGCCGGCACCGACGAGGAAGATGGCCTCACTCACCGCCTGCGGCTCGATCAATACGGTCACCTCGCCGCCGCAGATTGCGCCGAAGGATTCAGGTTCGCCTTCGCGCAACGGGTAGGTCTTGAGCAGCGGCGTCTTGGACCGCAGCGCGGCGCGGCTTTCCTGAATGACCAGCGCCTCGAACTTGCCGCCGCCAACGGTGCCGGAGGTTTTGTCCGCCTCATAGACGATCATCTTCGCGCCGGCCTGGCGCGGCACCGAGCCGGTGGTAGCGGCTACAGTGACGAGCGCGCAGGGCACGCGCTGTTCGCGCGCGGCGAGCAGTTCGCGCAGGAGGTCGTCGTTCATGCGCGGACAATCGTGGCCTCGATCTGCCCGTGCGGTTCATCAGTCGGGACGAAGACTTCGTTGCGGTTGTCGAGGCCGAAGGGTTTGAGGTTGATGAGCAGGCAATGCTTGTTCGGCATCGCGAGGTGGATGCGCGAGATCTCGGGGCACGCTTTCAACGCCGCTTCGCCCATCTGGAAGAGCGTGACCTGGACGCTGGGGCTGTAGTTAAGCGCGAAGGGTTCGAGCAGTGCGGCGGTGATCGCGGCGTTTGCGGCCGGGTAATCGGCAGGCTCACGGGTCCAAGTCCACGTTGCCTTGAGCGCGGTGGCGAAGATGCGGTCGCTCGTTTCCGGCAGGGTGGTGAACTCGCACTTCGGAAATCCCTCGAAGCCGGACTGGGTGGACTTGAGAATCAGCAGGTCTTCAATGCCCGACTCGATTTCGATGCTTCCCTCCATCACCACCACACGGGCAGAGGGCCGCGCCTGCTGCGACGAACTGAAGCTGTGCGGGTGCGGTTTCCCGTGGATCACCAACCGATCCCAGACGCGCTCGCTTAACTCGACTGTGGCCGTCTTCACCTGCGGATATTTCTTCAGGAAGTGCTGAGCGAGTGTGGCGGCGAATCTCTCGGTTTCTGCGCCAAGGTGTTCCTTGGCCAGCGCGTTGACGGTGTTCTTCATCGTGTCCGTCGGGACGACCCGGGTGTTGTCCGCCGAGGTGTAGGAGGATTCAAAATCACCCGCCAGGGCGACGGCGACAGTGAGCTCCTTGATTGAATGGGTCGGCCCCTTGCGGAGAATTTTCATCACCCGCACGCGGGACTTGCCGTATTGATGGTCGAGGAGTTTCGCTTTCACGGTCTTGAACGAGAGAGGTCGGGGAGCAATTCGCTCATAGTCGGCCCACGGATCGAACCGAAGCTAGCCATCGGCCGGTGCGAATTCGACAAGAAATTCGCGGAGCCGGTTGGAATAGCGTGACAATGCGATTGTAAAAGCGCCGGCAATTTGGCAGGAGCACGGGAGCCGATGAAGACCTTGCACCTCTATCTCACCCGCCAGGTGCTCGCGACGCTGGTGATGACGGTGCTGGTGTTCACGTTCATCCTGCTGCTGGCGAACGTGCTCAAGGAGCTGGTCGCGCTGCTGGTCAGCCGGCAGGTGTCGATGTTCGAGGTGGTCAAGGCGGTCGGGCTGCTGGTCCCGTTTGTGTGGGTGTTCGCGCTGCCGATGGGGATGTTGACGGCGGCGCTGCTCGTATTCGGCCGCTTGAGCGCGGACCAGGAGCTGACGGCGGTGCGGGCGAACGGGGTGAGCCTGATCGCGTGGATCACGCCGGTGCTGGTGTTGAGCGTGGCCGTGTCGGGAGTGGCGGCGTTGTTCAATCTCCAAATTGCGCCGGCCTGCCGGGTAACCTACGTGAATCTGCTCTACCGAATTGGATTACAGCGGCCCGCGTCGCTGCTTACGGAACAGAAATTTGTGAAGGATTTTCCAGGCAAGGTGATCTATGTCGGCAAGATCAAGGGCGAGGAATTGAAGGACGTGATCTTCTATCAACTCGATGCCGATGGACACTGGCACACGTCGTTGCACGCACCGCGCGGGCGGATCGTGATGGACGCGACCAGCCGGACGGTCACGCTAAAACTTTTCGAGCCGCTGGGTGTGCGCAAGGAGGGGGAGCAAGTGGTTCCCATGCCGCTGGCCGGAACATGGGAATCGGACCCGATTTCGATGCAGGCGCAAAGCGAACGAAGCCAGGAGCCGCGACTCACCGACATGACCTTCAATCAACTGCGGCGCAAGATCCGCGAGCTGGACCAGCACGGGATCGATGCGACGCCGGCACAGGTGCAATTGCACCGGATGGTGGCGTTCTCGTTCGCGTGCATTGGGTTTACATTGGTGGGAATCCCGCTGGGCATCCGGGCGCATCGGCGGGAGACAAGCTTCGGGATCGCGATCGCGCTGGTGTTGGTGCTGGTCAACTACGCCTTCATCGTGCTCGGGCAGGGGCTTTCGACGCGGCCGGAGTTTGTGCCGCAGTTGATCGTGTGGACTCCGAATTTCCTCTTCCAAGCGGTGGGCGCCGTGATGTTGTGGCGGGCCAACCGCGGGGTGTAATGCGTTTGGGCCTGACTGTGGACGCTGCTTCAGTGCGGCGTTACCCGACGTTCGTTGCCCTAAAACAAAAAACCCTCCCGGCGAACCGGGAGGGTGTGTTGCGAAATCAATCGCTTAGAACTTGTAGATGACGTTTAGCGCGAGCAGATGCTCGTTGTTGCCTTCGGAGAAGTGGCCGCCGCCATTGCGCCCGAGGTCGTGATCCCAGCGGTATTCCACGCGGGAGATCACATTGGCCCACAGGGCGTAGTCCGCCGTCACCGTGACGCCGAGGAACTCGTCGCCAGGAGTGTACGGAGTCGGACCGGCACTGGACAGCCCGGCCACATCACCCCAGTAGATGTACTCCAAACGACCGTTGACCTTGAGCTTCTCGGTTGCCTGGTAGCTGAGGTACGCCGCGAACACATCTGTGTCATGCGTGCCGCCTGCTCCGCTGGCCGGACCGTCGAGGTTGAGGTGGTCCCATGCAACGCCAGTCGTCAGACCCTTGAGCGGGGTCGGAACCGTGGCGCCCACGTAGATCCAGGTGCGGTCAGGAATCGCTCCACCGGAGGGTTGACCTTCGACGATGCCCGCATACAGCGTGGCACCCTTGAGGGAGCCGAAGCTTTCGGGAGCGGTCAGCGCGACGGAACCCATGTAGGTCTTGACGGTTTGATCACCCTTGCTGGTGCCGACACGTCCGTTGATTCGTGCATCGGTCGTGTTGGCGACGCCAGCCGCGATGCTCAACCAGTCGGCGGCCTTGTAGGAGCCGAGGATGCCGGTGTGTTGAGTAGGCTCGATGGTGTGGCCCCAAGAACGCGTGTAGTTCGGATTTTCACCGGCGTTCTGGGTTTCGTAGCCGATGATGGTGTCCCAGACGCCGATCTTCCAGTCGATCCCGTTACCGATCGGAGTCCGCAGCGAGACGTAGGCATTCCGGATGGCAAAGTTGCCACCACTGGTGCCGTAGTAGGTGTCCGTGCCGAGAGTGGCGGCGTCCGGACCAACCCACAGTTCAGCCTTGTACCCTGCCGACCACTGACCTTCGTCGAGCGGCTTCTCGAGCGTGATGTCAATGACGTTGAGGTTGAATCCGTCGTCCTTCGTTCCGCCGAAGGCGTCCTTGCTGAAGGCGTAGAGCGCCTGCGAGTCAACGTTGCCCGGATTCCAGTGCAACGCCGTGTTCACGTATCCGCTCAGCACGGTGTGCGAAAGCGCCGTCTGAACCGTTGACTTCGCCTCTTCCGCCTGTGCGACTGCTCCGAGGCTGACCACGCCGGCCGCGGCCAAACCTAATGTCCATTGATTGAACTTCATTCTATAGTTCCTCCTGCGAGTTGTTGTTGTTGTAGTTGAGTTCTAGGTCTTCTTCGTTGGCTGCGTTTGGCGGGCAAAAACCGTTTACCCACGCACCCAAACGGTGCATCAGGGCGCGAGGCTAGCAAAACGAACCCGGTTGACAACAAGTTTTTTCGAGATTCAGCCGGGGCCTGGACCCCATATATGGGCTGGATACTGACGATAACCCAATAGGTTGGGCAGGCTGGCCAGACAGCTCAGAAATCCGGCGACTCCAGATCAAAAAACCCGCGGAACACCCTCGTCCAAAATCCGAATGTGGTGACTGAGACCCGCACGGTGGGCCAGTTCGTTGAGCCAACGCGGCGGCTCGTCCAAGTCCTCGAAAGAGAGCTTGAACGTGCCGTAGTGCATGGGGATGAACCAATGCGCCCGCAAATCCTTGAACGCCTCCATCGCCTCATCCGGGCCCATGTGGACGTGGCGAAACGAATCGGGAAAGTAGGCGCCGATGGGCAGCAGCGCGATCTCGGGGCGGCAGCGTTGGCCAATTTCCTTGAAACACCCTGCGTAGGCGCTGTCGCCGGCGTGGTAAATTGTGCGGCCTTGGTGTTCGAGGATGAACCCTCCGTAGCCACGGTGCTCGTCGTGGATCGTCCGGGCGCCCCAGTGTTTGGATGGCGTGAGAGTCACCTTCCAGTCCGCATGTGAAAAGGTTTCCCACCATTGCAGCTCGATGATGCGCCCGAAGCCAAGGCCCTTCGCGAGATCGCCTACGCCCCACGGCATCACGCCAATCTTGGGAGAAGGGAGCTTGCGGAGACTCGGTTTGTGGAAGTGGTCGAAGTGGGCATGGGTAAGCAGCACCAAGTCGATTGGTGGGAGGTCCGCGATCTTCATCCCGGCGCGCTTGATGCGCTTGAGCAGGAACAGCCAGTTCGCGAAGTTCGGATCGACCAGCACGTTGAGATCGCTGAACTGGAGCAAAAAGGACGCATGCCCGATCCACGTGATCGCCACCTGTCCGCGATGCAGCTTTGGAAACTCGGGGCGCTTATGGTGCCCGTGCCGCGGGGTCAATAACGCCTTCCAGACCATCTCCTTGAAAAAAGTGCGCGGATTGAAGTGCCGGCTCGGTGTCAGTTACTTGAATGACCGGGGCAGGCGCCGCTTCGGTCGCGCTCCGTGGCTGACATGACCCGGGTCCATATGCATCTCTCTCGTTGCGGTCGCGCCATCAATAGTGCGGTCCGTGGAAAATGACAACCCCTCTCGTCCGCGGTGTTTTTGTTTGCCTCCCGCTGCGACGGCTCCATAACAAAGCCATGAGCAATGTCGTTTCCCAGTTCGATCGCTTCCTCCGTCGGCAGCCGACCCTCGGCCGCGGAGTTTATCTCGCGCGGACGGCCGTCGTGCTTGGCGACGTGACCCTCGGTGATTTTTCGAGCGTGTGGTATGGCGCCGTTCTCCGCGGTGACCTTAACCGCATCATCATCGGCAGCGGCACCAACATCCAGGACAACGCCGTCGTGCACCTGGCGGATGAATTCCCAACGATCCTCGGCGACTTCGTGACGGTCGGCCATTCCGCCATCATTCACGCCTGCACGGTCGGCAACGAATGCCTGATCGGCATGGGCTGCACCATCCTCGACGGCGCAGTCATCGGCAACCAGTGCCTCATCGGTGCCAACGCGCTCGTGACTCAAGGAATGAAAATCCCCGACGGCTCCCTCGTTCTCGGCTCCCCGGCGAAGATCGTTAGGCAACTTACCCTCGAACAGCGTGCCGGTCTCAAATGGTGGGCCGACAAATACGTGGAGAATTCCGCCTACTGCCTCAAGCACGGCATCAACGTCGGCGCGCCGCTGTCCACCTGATCTTCGGGAATTTGCAACCGTGACGGGATGGGGTGAACACCCACCTTGTTCGCGACGTGGTCGGTTCAATCTTCCGGACATGAATGGGTCAGGTTGTTGTGGTTCGCGCCGCGCCTTCACGTTGCTCGAATTGCTGGTCGTCATCGGCATCATCGCGATTCTATCCAGCCTTCTTCTTCCCGCGCTGGCCAAGGCCAGGCAAAAGGCGGCGGGCATCAAGTGCTTGAGCAACCTCCGTCAGTTGCAGATCGCTTGGGCGATGTATGCCCTCGACAACGACGGCAAGCTCGTTCCCAACGCCAGCGGTGGCGGCAATCTCACCAACAGTTGGGTCACCGGCCAGGCCAGCAACACCAACACCGCCAATCTCCTCCAAGCCCTTCTCGGCTCGTACACCCAGAGCACCGGCATCTACAAATGTCCCGGCGACCGCACTCGCAACATCCGCAGCGTGTCGATGAACAACTACATGTCCGGCGGCAGCGGCCCCTCCATTAACAAGACCGGTTATTTCTATTTCGACACCATCGACGACGTGAACAACGTCGCCGCGAGCGACCTGTGGGTTTTTCTCGACGAGCGGGAGGACCGCATCAACGACGGCTATTTCCGCGTCGAACTCCCCGCCCTGCCGGTCAACTATGGCTCGCTCATCTGCCGGGACCAGCCGGCCAGCTATCACCTTGGAGCGGGTGGGTTTTCTTTTGCCGATGGTCACGCCGAAATCCGAAGGTGGCAGACAACGCTTTTCACCACGCCTATCGGGATGCTGCCGCCCAGCGGTTCGGCGGCGCCCAATAACACCGACGTCATCTGGCTCGTTCAGAAAACGAGCAGACCCAGGTCCGGCGAATGGCCGGCACCGTATCCTTGAACCGCGCGCGCCCGTCAACGGCGGAACATCCCTGGCGTCGCGCCGCCTATCCGCGCGATCATCTTCTGCATCTTCCCCATCTTCTTCATCATCTGCTGCATCTGGCTGAAGCGGTTCAACAATGTGTTCACCTCGGTCACTGTCGTGCCGCTGCCCTTGGCGATGCGCACGCGGCGTTTGGCGTTGAGAATGTTCGGCGTGTTCCGTTCCTGCCGCGTCATCGAGCAAATGATCCCCTCCATCCGGCGGAACTCCCGTTCGCTTTTTGAAAGGTCTGCCTGCTTGAGCGCCTCGCCGCCACCGGGCAACATCTTGATCAGGTTCTCCATCGGCCCCAGCTTGCGCATCTGGCGGAACTGTTCGAGGAAATCCTCCAGCGTGAACTCGCCCTTGCGCATCTTCTCCTCCATGCGCTTCGCCTCGTCCAGGTCCACCGCCTCGGCGGCTTTCTCCACTAGGCTCACCACGTCGCCCATGCCGAGGATGCGTGAAGCCATGCGCTCGGGATGAAACGGCTCGAAGTCCTCCAGCTTCTCGCCCGTGCCCATGAACTTGATCGGCTTGCCGGTGACCTCCTTGAAACTCAGCGCCGCTCCTCCGCGCGCATCGCCATCCAGCTTGGTGAGCACCGCGCCGGTGATGGCGAGCGACTGGTCGAAGTGCGTCGCGACGTTGACCGCCTCCTGACCGGTGGCGGCATCGAGCACGAGCAAGATCTCCTGCGGTTTCACCGCGTCGCGCAGTCGCACCAGTTCCTGCAAGAGCGGTTCGTCGATCTGCAAGCGCCCCGCCGTGTCGAACAGCAGCGTATTGCGTCCGGTGGCTGCTGCGAACTCCAGCGCCTCGCGCGCGATGCGCAGCACGTCGGTTTCGCCGCGCTTGACGAACACCGGCAGGCCAAGCTGTTTGCCGAGTGTCTCCAACTGATCCATCGGCGCCGGCCGGTAAACGTCCGCCGCAACGAGCAGCGGCTGCCGGCCCTGCTTGGTGAGCCACCGCGCCAGCTTGCCGCTCGACGTGGTCTTGCCCGAGCCGTGCAAGCCGACCATGAGGATGCACGCGGGATTGCCGCCCACCTGGAGCGCAGCGTTCGTCGCACCGAGCAGCGCCACCAGTTCGTCGTGGATGATCTTGATGATCTGCTGGCCCGGCTGGACGCTCTGCACGACTTCCGCGCCAAGCGCTTTCGTTTTGACGCGCTCGATGAAATCGCGCGCGACCTTGAAATTCACATCGGCGTCGAGCAGCGCCATGCGCACCTCGCGCAACGAGTCGGTCACATTGGACTCGGAAATTTTCCCCAGCCCGCGCAGATTGCGAAACGCGTTCTGGAGCTTGCTCGTCAGTGAATCGAACATCGCACAAAGGTACGAACGCCGCGCATAACTTCAAAGGGCAAAGTTCAACCGGCGCAGACCGCAAGGCGCGCTTGCCACGTCCGCCGCGGCGGTGTGAGATGCGCCGGATGAAACTCTGCCGCTTTCAGTTTGAAAACTTCGCACCACGCGCGGGCCTGCTGGCGGACAACAACGTGCTCGACCTCGCCGCTGCGGGGATCGCGAAGCTGAGCGACGTGCTCGAATCTCGCGATCCCGCCCGTCTTCTCGCCGACGCCGCGAAGCACAAACTCCCGCATCACGATCCCACGCGGGTGAAGCTCCTTGCGCCCGTCGAGCAGCAGGAAGTCTGGGCCGCCGGCGTGACCTACATGCGCAGCAAGAAGGCGCGGATGGAGGAGTCCGAGTTCAGCGCCAGCGCCTACGACCGCGTCTATGACGCGCCGCGGCCCGAACTCTTTTTCAAATCCATGCCCGAAAAAGTCGTCGGCCACGGCGACGCTGTCGGCATCCGCAAGGACGCCACGTGGAACGTGCCCGAGCCGGAACTCGCGCTGGTGTTCAACTCGCGCGGTGAACTCGTCGGTTTCACCGCCGGCAACGACATGAGTTCGCGCGACATCGAGGGCGAGAATCTTCTCTACCTCCCGCAGGCGAAAACCTACAGCCGCTCGTGCGCGCTCGGGCCGTGCATCACCGTCGGTGCGTTCGAGGCCGAGGCGCGGTGCTGGAGTATCGCGCTGGAGATCGCACGCGCCGGCCAGACCGTGTTCCGCGGCGAAACTTCCGTGTCGCAGATCAAGCGCACCTTCAGCGAGCTGGCGGACTATCTCTTCCGCTCACAACAGTTCCCTCACGGCGTCGTGCTGCTCACCGGCACCGGCGTTGTGCCGGCCGATGACTTCACATTGCAACCCGGCGACGTCGTGCGCATCCAAATCTCCGGCATCGGCACGCTCGAGAATCCGGTCGCGGTCGTCTGAAGGCGGATTCAATTTGCTTCCGTGCGCAGACGCGCTGCGCTAAGAAGGCGCGGTACTCAATCACTTCACGCGCCATGAAAAGATTCCTTCTGATCTTCTTCGCCGTCTCGCTCATTGCAACCATCGTGCTCGTGCCGTTCGCGGCCCATGCACAAGCGTCCAAGAGTTCGGCGAAATCCCCCGGTAGCGGCCCCGGCGCGGCGCTGGCGCAAACGATCACCACCGTCACCGGCATCGCCATCTCGCCGCTGTTGGCGATGAGTTGCATCGGCGCGTGGCAATACTTCCACGCGAAAAAGAAGGACGATCTCCCGTTCTATGCGCAACTCTGGTTCTGGCTGCCCGGACTGCTGGTGGCTGGCGCGGCGGCGTTGAAGGACACGGCGGGAGCCGCCACCCCTCCCGGACTCAAGAAGCCGCTCGATGTCGCCGAGGCCGTCGAGAACAAGCTCAGCGGCCTCGTCGCCGCTGGCGCCCTTGTGCCGATAGTCACGTCGACTTTCCACCACGCGCAGACGGCGGACGCCAGCTTGAGTCTCGCAGGCGCAGGCTTCGCGGCGATC
>DATDFH010000257.1:0-3497 GCA_036522715.1 Verrucomicrobiia bacterium | reverse complement strand
TTGGCGCCGCCGCCGCCAGTGGAGCGACAGTGCCACCGCGAAGGCGGCGGCGATGCACGTCGTCGCCCACGGAAGATTTGCGATGACTGCGTTCACATCGGTGCGCTCACGGTTTCCACAGCACCGGGGCGTTGGTCGGTTCAGCGCCGATGCGGCGCGCCCTGATCTTGATGAACGGCGGCACGAAACAACTGCGGTGCTTGAAGGTGCCCGGTTCGGCGAGCGGGTCGGCGTGCTTCGGCTCCATGACCGCTTCGATGACGAAGCCGGCCTTGCAGAGTTCACCGAGCAACTCCTCCAAGCGGTGAAGAAATTCCTGTGTGCCTTGCTCGCGGTGGAGTGCGTCCATCGGCACGACGGGCAATGGGCCGGTGCGATAGTAAGGCTCGTGCAGAAGGTAGCCGCGACCGGTGGCCACCGCCTCGGCCTGCTGACTGACCGGCTGCTTGTGCTGACTGATGTAAATGCCGCTGCCGACTGTGACGCGAGCGACTTCGCGATAAACCGGCCGCACATCCGGCACGTAACACGTGCTCACGGGATGCACCACAATGTCGAACGACGCGTCGGCCAGCGCGGAGAGATCGTCCATCGAGGCTTCGACGATGCGGATGTTCAAGCCGCGTTGTCTGGCGATGAGCCGGTCCTGCTCGAGTTGCTTCGCGCTGATGTCCACGACGGTGACGATCGCGCCGGCGGTCGCGAAGAGCGTGCTGTGTTTGCCGCCGCCGGCCGCGAGGCAGAGCAGACGCTTGCCTACGACGCTCGCGCCGAGCCATCCGCACGGATCGACGTGAGCGAGCGGGTTCTCGTACTGGACGCTCGTCGCCGGAATCGTGTGGCGTTGCTTGCGCTGGACGTTTTCGTCCCAGGCGCGGCGGTTTTGCTGATGGGCGGATCGCACTGTTGGGTAGGGCGCGCAGTCCTGTGCGCGCCGCCGGGTGGCTCAAGCTGTGGACAGTCGCATCGTCTTCGAGGGTCGGTTCGGACCGACACCGGCGCGCAGAGGACTGCGCGCCCTACCGCGGCTCATTTCTCCACCGGTTTCCCCGCCGCTTCCCATTTGCTGAAACCTTCGTTGAGGTGGAGGATCGACTTGAATTTCAAATCCTTCATCAGTGCTTCGGTCTTGGCGCTGCGGCCGCCGGATTTGCAGTGGACGAGGTAGGTCGGCTTGCGGTCGAGGTTGGCAAGCTTGGCTTTGAAGTCGGACTTGTAGAAATCGAGATTCTTCGCGCCGGGGATGTGGCCGGCCTTGAACTCTTCCGGCGTCCGCACGTCGAGCACGACGATGTCTTTGCTTTCTTTCAGCAACTTGTCGGCGTCGGTGATGGAGATGTTTCGCGAAACAGTGGCGGCGTCCGCGATGGGACTGAGTTGAGGCGAAGCTGCCCGCCCCGTCCCGCCGGCGGACAAGGCGATCGTCGCAGTGACGAGGAAGACTTTAAGTTTCATGATTTCAATGCTTCGGAGCTTCGTGTCGTTGTCCGGACGATAGGTCGCGCGGTTTCGACGTTCAATTCTGGAAATGGCCGGCTACGCTCGTGGCATGGCCCGAGCCGTTGCATCGCTTTCTGCTGTGTTGGTTCTGTTGTCGTCGGTGATCGTCACGTTCGCTGCCGGCAAGTCCACGAGCGGCTTGGGCGTGGGTGCGGCGGAAGCGGAGTTCGAGGCCGACGACGGAATGGTCATCGGCGGCAGCATCCAGGCCGGCAAACTCCGTGGGCACGAGGGGAAGCTGCGCGTGGTGGCGGTTGTGGTTGAGAAGCCCGGCGATGGCAAGCTCGCCATCGTGGCGTGCGACGTCTTGATGCTCACGCGTGACCTGTTGGACCCGGTCGTCGGTCAGATCAAGGAACACACCGGGATCACCGCTTCGCACGTGCTCATCAACGCCACTCACACGCACCACGCGCCGAGCACGGTGACGGTCCACGGCTACAAGCGGGATGAGACATTCTGCCGGCGCGTGCAGGAGGCGATCGTCAAGGCCGTCCGGGAGGCGGACGCGACGATGGCGGACGAGTGCACGTTTCACTTCGCGCTCGGCCGCGAGGAAACGGTGGGGCAAAACAGCCGGCAGCGGTTGGAGGACGGCACGATCTATTGGATCGGTCCGCGCGACACGTTCGTGCGCGCGACCGGGCCGTTCGACTCCGAGCTGCCGGTGCTCGCGTTCCGCAACCGCGCCGGTCAAGGCATCGCCACGATCTTCAATCACTCGACGCACACGATCGGCATGAGGCAGGGCGGGAAGCGTTCGCCTTCGTTCTACGGGCTGGCGGCGCAGGAATTAGAGACGGAACTCGGCGGCAAGGTCAGCTTCCTCGAAGGCGCTTCCGGCTCGACGCACAACCTCACGGTTACGCCGGCCGATGCCGTGACGCGCATGAAGCAGGCCGTGCGCGACGCGCTCGCGCAGGCGAAGCCGCGCGAGGTCACGCGTGTGGCGGCGGTGAAGCAGTCATTCAAATTCCACGTGCGCTCATTCGACGAAGCGAAGGAGGACGCGGCTGTGACTGCGTATTGCCGCAAGTACGCGCCGACGCGGGCGGACGACACGATTGAAGTCTTCCGGGCGCAGCGAAAGGTGCTTGCGCCGCAGCAGGGTCAGGAGCGTGAGACGTGGGTGCAGGCGATGGTGATCGGCGACGTGGCGCTGGTCGGCGTGCCGGCGGAGTTCTTCACCAAGCTGGGACTCGACATCAAGAACCGCTCGCCGTTCCGGCACACCTACGTCGCGGAGTTGGCGAACGACTGGATCGGTTACCTGCCAGACCGCGACGCGCACGTGCTCGGCGGCTACCAGACGTGGACGGGCCTTCACAGCTACGCCGAACCGGGCACGGGCGAGCGCGTCGTGCAGCAAGCGGTGGAGATGCTGAAAGAACTCGCGCGGTAGCTGGCGCATTTTCCCGTTCAATTTTGGAGGTGTGCCGCTAGAGTACGCGCCATGCAATTCCAGCGAGTTCTTCTTGCGTCCGCGTTTTTCGTGCTACCGCTTCTTTCCCCAGCCCAAGATTGGCCGACGTGGCGTGGGCCGAAGCGCGACGGACTTTCGACCGAGACCGGGCTGCTCAAACAATGGCCCGCCGGCGGGCCGAAGCTCGCGTGGAAGGCGACGGGCATCGGCGGCGGTTTCTCCAGCGTCTCAGTCGCGGGCAACCGCATCTACACGATGGGCGACGGGGTGAATGACTTGTTCGTGCACGCGCTCGATCGTGCGACTGGTAAAATCGTGTGGAGCACGAAGGCCGGCCTGCCCGGCGGGCACAAGGGTTATCCCGGCCCGCGCAGTTCACCGACGGTGGATGGCGACGCGCTTTATGTGCTCACGCAAAACGGCGACCTCATCTGCCTTGATCTCGCGAGCGGCGCGGAGCGGTGGAAGAAGAATGTCCAGTCCGACTTCGGCGGGAAGATGATGTCCGGCTGGCGGTGGTCGGAGTCGCCGCTGGTTGATGGAGACAAGGTGATCGTCACGCCGGGTGGAGATC
>DATDFH010000256.1:0-4346 GCA_036522715.1 Verrucomicrobiia bacterium | reverse complement strand
CAATGGTTCCTTCCTGTGGGTGGGCAACTATTCGAGCGCGCCCGCCGCGAACTACCAAGTCCTGCCAAGCGTCAGCCTTGGGGCCAGCTTCCTCTTTTGGTGATTGCCGGCGTACCACTCGCGCTGGCTTTCGCGTGAATTCAGTCACGCGCACGCCCGTCGTTTAACTGCCGTTGGCGGCCTTTCCACTGGTTGAAACGCCACCCCGCGCCCACTAGAGTCGGCCTGTTGACGACGGCTTGTCACATGATTCGGTTTGATCGAAAACTAATACGCTTCTCCGCCGCGATGGCATTTCTCGAGCTTTCCGTTCAGGCGCACGCCGCCGCGCCGACACCCGAGCAACTGGAGTTCTTCGAGAAAAAAATCCGCCCCGTGCTCGTGGACAAATGCTACTCCTGCCACAGCGCCAAGGCGGAGAAGGTGAAGGGCGGCCTGTTGCTCGACACGCGCGAGGCCACGCTCAAGGGCGGCGACACCGGCCCCGCCGTCACTCCCGGTGATCTTGAAAAGAGTCTGCTCGTCAAAGCCATCCGCTACACCGACGACGATCTCAAGATGCCGCCGAAGAAGGAGGGCAAACTTCCGGCCGACCAGATCGCCGACCTCGAACATTGGGTGACGATCGGCGCGCCCGATCCGCGCACCGGCACGGCGTTATCGGCGAAGGCGGTGGAAATGGAGAAGGCACGGCAGCATTGGGCCTTCAAGCCGGTCGTGAAACCGCCCGTGCCTGCGGTAAAGAACAAAGGCTGGGTTCAATCGCCCATCGATGCGTTCGTGCTCGCCAAGCTCGAAGAGAAGGGCATGAAGCCGGCCGCGCCCGCCGACAAGCGCACGCTCCTGCGCCGCGTGACCTATGATCTCACGGGCCTGCCTCCGACGCCGCAGGAGATGGACGAGTTCCTCGCCGACAAATCGAAGGAGGCCTTCGCGAAGGTCGTGGATCGCCTCCTCAAGTCGCCGCACTACGGCGAACGCTGGGGCCGTTACTGGCTCGACGTGGCGCGTTACGCCGACACCAAGGGCTATCTCGCGGGCGGCGAGGAGCGGCGCTTTCCCTTCTCGCACACGTATCGCGATTACGTCGTGCGCGCCTTCAACGACGACAAGCCCTACGACCGGTTCATCCTCGAACAACTCGCCGCCGATCAACTCCCGCTCGGCGAGGACAAGAGCGCGCTCGCCGCGATGGGCTACCTCACGCTCGGCCGCCGCTTCCTCAACAATCAAAACGACATCATCGACGATCGCATCGACGTGGTGGGCCGCGGGCTGATGGCGCTGACGCTCGGCTGCGCGCGCTGCCATGATCACAAGTTCGATCCGGTGCCGACGAAGGATTACTATTCGCTCCACGGCGTGTTCGCGAGTTCGGAGGAGCCGGCCGAGAAGCCGTTGCTTGGCAAGCTGGACACCTCGCCCGCCTACGACGATTTCCTCAAACAACGCGCCCAACTCGAAGCCGACGTCGAGAAGTTCCTCGCTGGCGAAGTGGCAAAGTTCGTCAACAAGCTCCGCGGGCAGGTCGGTGACTACCTTCTCGGCGCACAGGAGTCGGCGAAGGTCTCCGGCAAGAAATCGCTCGATACGTTTGCGGGCGAGCGGAAGCTGGTGACGTCAGTCTTGAGCGGTTGGACGAAGCTGCTCGAAGCACGGCGCAAGCAACACGATCCCGTGTTCGCGCCGTGGTTCGCCTTCGCTGCGTTGAGCGAAAAGGAATTTCCGGCGAAGGCGAAGGAACTGGCTGCGAAGTTTGCCGCGAACAGCGATCCGGCCAAGCCGATCAACGGCGTCGTCGCGAAAGCGCTCGCCGCCGCGCCACCCACTTCACTCAAGCAGGTGGCCGATCTCTACACGCGGACATTCGCCGAGACTGACGAAGCCTGGCGCAAGGCGCAGGAGAAAGTGCCCTCGCCGCAGCAGTTGCCCGAGCTTGAGCGCGAGGCGCTGCGCAAAGTGCTTTACGCCGCCGGGGCGCCCGCCAATCCGTCGCCGGAGGAAGCCAAGCGCATCCTTGCTCGCCGCCTGCGCGAAGGCACCGCAAAGCTCCGGAACAAGATCGAGGAACTCAACTGGACGCACCCGGGCGCGCCCGCGCGCGCGATGGCCCTCACCGACCGGCCCAACCCGCACAACTCGCGCATCCTCCTGCGCGGCAATCCGTCGAACCTTGGGCCCGAGGCGCCGCGGCAATTTCTCGAAGTGCTCGCCGGGCCGCAGCGCCAGCCGTTCAAGCAGGGCAGCGGCCGGCTCGAACTCGCGCAAGCCATCGCCAGCAAGGACAACCCGCTGACCGCGCGCGTGTTCGTCAATCGTGTCTGGGGCTGGCATTTCGGGCAGGCGATTGTGCGAACGCCGAGCGATTTCGGTGTTCGCACGGAAGCTCCGCCACTCGCGCCGCTGATCGACCACCTCGCCTCCACATTCGTCGAGAACGGTTGGTCGTTGAAAAAATTGCACCGGGTCATTTTGCTTTCGAGCGCGTATCAGCAATCGAGTGAGGAGAACCCACGGTTCGCGACGCTCGATCCCGGCAACAATCTGCTCTACCGCCAGAACCGCCGCCGGCTCGAATTCGAGGCGACGCGCGACACGCTGCTCGCGGCCACCGGCGCGCTCGACCTCACGATGGGCGGCCTGCCGGTGGACATCACGAAGGAGCCGTTCGCCACGCGCCGCACGATTTACGGATTCATCGATCGCCAGAATCTGCCGGGCGTATTCCGCACGTTCGACTTCGCGAATCCCGATACGAGCAGCCCGCAGCGGTTCAGCACCACGGTGCCGCAACAGGCACTCTTCATGATGAACAGCCCGTTCGTCGTGCAGCAGGCGCGCGCGCTCGTCGCCCGCCCCGAAGTGCGCGACGCGAAGACCGACGACGCGCGCGTGCAGGCGATCTATCGCGAACTGTTCCAACGCGCCGCTGACAAGGATGAGTTGCAGCTCGCGCAACAATTCCTCCAGGCGCAGGCGAAGAAGGCCGCGACGGACCGGCCAACTTGGCAATACGGCTCCGGTCAATTCGACGAGGCCACGAAGCACGTGCTTTACTTTGAGCGCTTCACGAACTTCACCAGCCGCGGCTGGCAGCCGGACAAGGAATTTCCGAGCAAGACGAAGGGCCACTCACTTGTCAGCGCCACGGGCGGACATCCCGGCCACGGGCCGAAGCTCTCCTCGGTGCGCCGCTGGACCGCGCCCGCCGACGGCGTGGTGGCAATTGAAGGAACGCTCGCGCACAAGAACAAGGAAGGCGACGGCATCCGCGGCCAGATTGTTTCCGGCCACGTCGGCGTGCTCGGTTCGTGGAAGGTTCACAATCAATCCGCCGCGACGAGTGTCGCGCAGGTGAAGGTTGAAGCGGGCGGCACCATCGACTTCATCGTGGACGCACTGGCCACTTCGAGCAGCGACAGCTACACGTGGGCACCGAAAATTCGTTACGTTGAAGGCGATCTCGCCAGCCTCATGCGCATGGAATGGAACGCCGAGAAAGATTTCGCCGGCCCAAACTCCAAAGGCCCCGCCCCGCTTTCCGCGTGGGAAAAATTCGCGCAAGTGTTGCTGCTCTCGAACGAATTGGCGTTTGTGGATTGAACTTCGACTGTGCGCGAGGAAGTTGGCAGGTGTTCCTCGAAACTTGCGTCATAAAAAGAACACGTCCTTCCAATCGCCATCGACACCGATGAAGAAGGCTTCAGGAATTGCCTTATTTCGTATTTCCCATGCTTCTTCCAAGATGACTTTTTCAACCTCCTTGCGATGGTTGCTCCACTCTTCGATCTTCATGAATCCAGCACCTTTGGCCGCCGAGATGGTTAAAACGCCGTTATTGCGATTGAACCGGATTGCCGCTGGTGCGAGATATTTTGTTACGCTATGCCACTGCCTTGGATAACGCCCTCCGTAAGTTCGGATCCATTTGAAGACGACGCCTTCATAAACGATCGTCGGTCGTTTCATCATGATGGCGAAGCTGCGGAGTGAGTGAGGCCAGCCATGAGAACATTCAAACTTGATGCGAGAAGCGATTCCCGTATCGGTGCCTAGACGTTCGCCACGGCATTGATCACCACCCGCTTGGTCTTAACTCCGTCGACATAAATGTCGGGCACGCGCGTTTTTGGCGTCCCCGATTGAATCACGCATGAAAGTTCAGCCGAAGATAGCTTACGCTCGGCGAAAACGACGTAAAGAGTCTTCGCGATTGGATCGTGCACCAAGTGCTCAATAAATCTTGGAGAGGACATGTCGTGAATTGAGCTATTCTTCGCTTTTCATCGGCCACCCCGCCGCGACCATCGCCTTGTAGCCGCCGGCGAGGGACTTCACATTGCGAT
>DATDFH010000255.1:0-2235 GCA_036522715.1 Verrucomicrobiia bacterium | reverse complement strand
AGCCAAGTCTCTCTTTGGCATGATCGAAGGCTCGACGGAGTCTCGCCCCACCTTGCGTCTTGCCGCCGATCTTTGCCGCTCGCCTTTCGGCAATGAATCACCGACAAATTTCCGCGCTGCCATGAAACTGCGCCTGCTCGCTTCCGTCCTGTTCGCCTTCGCCACTGGGTCCACGCCCGCCCCCGCCGCAGAGCGGCCCAACGTCATCATCATCCTGGCTGACGATCTGGGCTACGGCGACTTGAGTTGCTACGGGCAGACAAAATACAAGACGCCGAACCTCGACCGCATGGCGGCCGAAGGCGCGAAGCTGACGCAGTTCAACTGCCCTGCGCCGTTCTGCGCGCCCACGCGCGCGTCACTGATGACGGGCCGCTATCCGTTCCGCTGCGGCATGGTGGCCAATCCCGCGCCCGACGGCGGCCAGGCCGCGGACCAGTTGCATCTGCCGGAAACCGAAGTGACGCTGGCACAGCTTTTCAAGAAGGCCGGCTACGCGACGGGCATGGTCGGTAAGTGGCATCTCGGCCACGCCCATCCCAAATGGCTCCCGACGGCGCGCGGCTTCGACGAGTATTTCGGCATCCCCTACTCCAACGACATGCGGCCGGTGGCGCTTTTCGAGGACGATGGGCAATCGGAGTATCCGGTGGTGCAGGCGAATCTTACGCGGCGTTACACGGAGCACGCGCAGGCGTTCATCGCGAAGAACAAACGCAAGCGGTTCTTCTGCTACTTCGCGCACGCGATGCCGCACAAGCCGCTCGCCGCCTCGGAAGCCTTCTACAAGAAAAGCGGCGCGGGACTGTATGGCGATGCCGTCGCGGAACTCGACTGGAGCGTGGGCCGCGTGCTCGCGACGTTGAAGGATCTCAAGCTCGAGGAGAAAACGCTCGTGATGTTCACGAGCGACAATGGCGCGACGTTCGGCGGGAGCACGGGCGGACTGCGCGGGATGAAGGCCAGCAGCTACGAGGGCGGTTATCGCGTGCCGTGCATTGCACGCTGGCCGGGGAAAATTCCCGCAGGGCACGTCACCGCGGAACCGGCGGTGATGATGGATTTGTTCGCGACGGTGTTGAAGGCGGCGAATGTCCCCGCGCCGTCGGACCGGGTGATTGACGGGCGCGACATCATGCCGCTGTTCACGAGCGACGCGAAGAGCCCGCACGACGTGATCCTCGGCCATGCGGGACCGAAGCTCGCGTGTGTCCGCGACGCGAGATGGAAGCTGCACGTGCTCGCGCCTCGCGACAACTTCATGACCTTCGACAAGCCGGGCGAGCGCTGGATTGATCCGCGCGCTCCGGACGGCGTCACCATCATCGCGCCGTACGAACAGTATCAACCGAGGGAGCATCCCGGCCTGCGAACCGGCGTCGCATCGAAGGCGATGCAACTTTTCGATCTGCAATCTGATCCCGGCGAACAGCGCGACGTGGCTGCCGAACATCCCGACGTGGTAGCGTGGTTGAAAAAACTCTACGACGCGACGAACAAGGACGTGCCCGCTGACTTGCCGAATCCGAAGCGCACCGGCCCGACCGCCAAATGAACCTCGGCCGCACGAAGTTTGAGTCCCCGCTGCAAGTCCGCCCGGACGACCTGGACATGTTCCAGCACGTGCACAGCAGCCGCTACATGGATTACGTGCTGGCGGCGCGCTTCGACCAGATGGAGCGCTGCTACAAGATGCCGATGGAGGAGTTCCTCAAGCTGGGCTACGGCTGGGTGGTGCGGACCGCGCACCTGGAATTCAAGCGCGCGCTCGGGCTGGGCGAGCGGTTCCTCGTCCGCACCTGGGTGGACGAAATCAGCAAGGACTCGGTGAAGGTGCATTTCGAGATCCTCAAGCATCCGACGGGCAAGATGTCCTGCGACGGCTGGTGTCTCTACACGCTGGTCAGCCTGAAAACCGGCCGCGCCGAGACCATCCCCGACTGGATCGCCGCGAAATACTCGATTTGACCGGCGTGCCATCTACCCCGGAGAAAAGATCGAATGACCGGCGGCGGTCGTGGTCCAACCACCGCCGTTCCCGCCCCTGACAATTGCGGAGCGCGTGCAGCAAAAATTTGAACTGTATTTTGGCCCGCTTGTGTTAACCTAAGCCCACTTTTGCAACCACATCATCCAATGCGTCTGCCCGTTCCCCTGCTCGCGTTCGTTCTCATCTTCCGCGCCTTCGTTGGCCCCGCAGCCGAACCCACGATCGAGCCGGCGCAGAACAAGACC
>DATDFH010000254.1:0-16286 GCA_036522715.1 Verrucomicrobiia bacterium | reverse complement strand
GGCGTAGGCGGTTTCGATCACGACGTTGTCGAATCCGTGTGCGTGCAAAAGCGATTGGATGCTGTCGCGAATCGCGTGCAGGACCGGGCAACCGAAATAGGTCGGCGTAATTGTGATCCGAAGAACGTCGCCGTCGAATGCCGCGTCGCGCACGATGCCCAGCTCCACGATGTTCAGAAACGGAAGCTCGGGATCGATCACTTCGGAGAGCAGCTCGAAGATCGCTTCCCTGGAATGTGTCGTGGAAGTCACCATTCTGCCTCCGGATAGGCTCGGGCCAGGCTCTGCATCTCGGCGAGCATCCGGCCCAGGTGTTCGGAATGGCGGCGCACCGGCCCGCCGTTTCGAGTGTGGAGCTTGACGCCATCCTCCTGCGGGCGCGCAAGCGTGGCCGACTTCAGCACCTCGTTGACCGTCCCATCCCACGCCGGTTTCAAACTTTCGCGGTTCGCAGCAACGCCCGCTCCCACCAGCACGGTTTCCGACTCGTCCGCCGCAAAGAGTTCGTCCGTCAATGGCCAGAGTTCATCGAACGCATTCTGGATTCGCGCGTGGCTCTCCGCCGTGCCGTCGCCCAACCGGCGCGTCCATTCGCTCGAATGGCGCAGATGGTAGGAGATTTCCTTGAAGGCTTTCGTCGCGATGGCGGCGAGTTCAGTGTGCCCGCTTTTGGAGAGCGCTTCGTAGAGGTGATAGCTGAACGCATCAAACAGAAACTGCCGCGCGATCGTGAATCCAAAGTCGCCATTGGGTTGTTCGACCAGTTCCGCGTTTTTGAAATCCATCGGGTCGCGGAAGTACACGAGGGCGTCGTCGGTCCGTCCCTTGCCTTCCACGTGCCCCGCGAGGCGCAGCAACGCCGCGCCCTGGCCGATGCAATCCAGCGCGATGTTGGCGAGCGCGATGTCCTCCTCGATGATCGGCGCGTGCCCGCACCATTCCGAGAGACGATGCCCGAGAACCAGCATGTCGTCCCCTAGGCACAGCAGGTATTCAAACAAGGCGGGTCGCATCTGTTCGTTGGTGACCATGCTCAAGCCTCGCTGTTCTGGCTCTTGATGCCCGTCGGGCCTTTGTAGAACGACGAGTGGCGATAGACCTTGTCGTCCGCCGGATCAAAAAACGGGCCCGTGTCGGACGGGCGCGTCGCGGTGATGGCACTCGAAGGGACCACCCAGATGCTCAACACCGGCCCGCGTCTTCCAAAGACATCGCGCGCGTTTTGCAGCGCCATCTCCGGATCCACTGCGCGCACGCTGCCGGCGTGCTGGTGGGCGGCCCCCGTCTCGCTCTGAGTGAAAACTTCCCAGAGCGGCCACTGGCTGTCGTCATTCGTGCTCACTCGCGAAAGAGAAGTTAAAACACACTGAACACGGAGGCCGTGGCGCGGGCCTGAACTGGTCGGCAGCGTCCCAACGCCGGACCGGCGACCACCACCCTCAATTGCGCGCACCCACCGCGTGCTTCTCCGCGTACGCCTTCGCCGCGGCGCGAACCCAGGCTCCGTCGGCATGGGCCTTTCGACGCGCCGCCAACCGTTGCCGATTGCACGGACCGCGCCCGTGGATCACCGCGTGAAATTCGTCCCAATCAATTTTCCCGAACTCCCAGTGGCGCGTCGCTTCGTTGTAGCGGAGGTCCGGGTCCGGGATCGTCAGACCCATCGCCTGCGCTTCTCGCACAGCCATGTCCACGAAGCGCTGACGCAACGTGTCGTTGCTCTTGAGTTTGACCTGCCAGCGCAGGAGCTCCGCGCTGTTCTGTGAATCCGTGTCCGGCGGCCCGAACATCATCAACGTCGGCCACCACCAGCGATTCAACGCGTCCTGCACCATGCGCTTCTGCTCGGGCGTCCCGCGGGCGAGCGTCATGACGATTTCGAGGCCCTGCTTCTTGTGATAATTCTCCTCGGCGCAGATGCGGCGATTGGCGCGGGCGTACGGGCCGTAGGAACATTTCGACAACATCGTCTGGTTCACGATGGCCGCGCCGTCCACCAGCCAGCCGATCATCCCGATGTCCGCCCACGTGAGCGTCGGATAATTGAAGATGCTGGAATACTTCGCCTTGCCGGAGAGCAGTTCCTCGATCAACTCGTCGCGGCTGCGGCCCAGGGTTTCGGCGGCGCCGTAGAGATACATTCCATGGCCGGCCTCATCCTGCACCTTGGCGAGCAGCCCGAGCTTGCGGCGCAAAGTGGGCGCGCGCGTAATCCAGTTTCCCTCCGGCAACATGCCTACGATTTCCGAGTGCGCGTGTTGGGAGATCATCCGCCTCAACTGTTGCCGATACCGGTCGGGCATCCAGTCTTTCGGCTCGACACTCTCGCCCGAAGAAATGACAGACTCGAACCTCTCGATCGCTCTTGTCTCGCCCATAACACACCATAACGCGGGATGGTCTGTCATCAAGAGGTGGTTCAGTCCTGCCCTCGCGAGAACGGCGCCTTTGGCAGCAAGGCGGTTTGCGCGCTTGTCATCAAGCCCACTCGCCCCAAAACGTAACGGGTAATCTCCCACCGCCATGCCCTTTGACCGTCAGCACGTGAAGCAGTTCGCCGCACAACTGGCTTCCCGCGGTGTCTTCACCGGCACGTCCTCCTAGAAGTACGCTGGCCGGCGCGGGCGATGGATCACGGAGTAGAGAGACCGAGTTTTTCACGGAGAACGCGATTTACTTCTTGGAGGTGTTCGATGACGGCCTGCTGGTATCGGATCATCCAGCCGGCCACCGCGATAAGGAAGAATTGGAATTGCGTAGTCACGGAGTGGAGAATCTTTTAATAGTTCCTGCCGCTCCATCCTCCAGATGGCTTCGGCTGAGATTTTTTGGCAATACACCTTGCACGTTTCCACCAATGCCTAATTGAACTGCCGCCACAAGGTCTCATAGGCGACGACCAGGTTGTTGAATGTTGTGGCCGTTGTGCGCAGTTGAGCTTGGGCGCGTCTGAGCAAAGGGGCATTTAAGTCTGATGGCTCAAAGAGCAACAGTGAGAGCGCGCTGAGAAGCCGCGCCCGGGGATGGAAGCCGATCCCCGGACTGAGCAGGGACCGCGCGCCAAAGGTTTTCACGTTGATCATCACATTTCGCCAGAGGGCTGTCTCGGGACATTTGTTCGCGGTGCTGAACGCGTAATCGCGTGCTGACGTGAACGAGCGTCCCAGCCGAAGGCTCTCCACCCAGAGCCACACTTGAAGGGCCAAGGCCGTGAGTTGCCGGTGTCGCGCTTCAAGTGCAGGCGCCGGCAAATCGGTCCGGCAGGGATGAAGTTTGAAATTCACCCCGGCAGAATGATGCACCAGCGCCTGCGGCAGCCAGGCTGGCGCGGTCGCGGAGTCGATGCGTTCGAGTCGTGCGTGGCGCTCGCGACAGCTCCAGTGGTACTGACCGTAAGCTGTGAGCACGACATCGCCGAAGGCCAGTTGCGCCTTGGCGAGGTTGCGTCCGACGAAATCCGCGTCCTCCGATGTGAAAGGCTCGCGTCGCAAGCGTTCCTTCGCAAAAAGCAACCCCGAGCAGCGATTCATCAGCAGGCGCGTCGCTTCGCTGAGCGGAATTTGCTCCGCCTGACGATGATGTTCGCAACCTCGGAGCACGTTGTCGTGGCCCCAGAGCCGTCGATGGCCCATCACCAGATCGTAGTAAAACATGCTCACGCAACTGCGTCGGAGTTTCCACAGCGAATCCAGCCTCAGTTCCACCTCAACGCCGCCGGCGTCCACCGACAGTTCCCCGGCCAATCGGCCCAGCGCGCGGCCGAAGCGGCGCTCGTTGAGCGCGCGGCTGCCGCGCATGAAAACGTAGAAGTCCAGATCGTTGTACGGCCGGTCACCTGCCGCAGTTTTCAACACGCCACCTTCCCCGCGCCCGTAGCCGCCGCCGAGCAGCATGGCTTCAAGTTTGTTTCCCGGCACCACCGATCTGATACCCGCAAGCACCTTCTGGCAGATTCCCGCCAAATGGTTTTCCAGTTCCGCGCTGCCATCGATCGTAAAGCGCGGGGCGCGTACAATTTCGTTGGTATTCTCTCCGCTCTGGCGTCGGGCCGCTTCCCGGAGCAGTTGGGTTTTTGCCGCCGTGGCAATCATACGCTTGTGGCTGCAGAATCGTTCGCGAGCGCTTCTGGTTCCGACCAGAGCGGTGGCGTGTCAGGACCGCCGGGGCGGCTGTGCCGATGCACGGCCCAACCCTTTCTGAATCCGGCGAGCTTTCCACACCGTTGGTTCCAGCGAACGCGCAGCGCGTGGGGCCATTCGCGCAGCCGATTCGTGCGGGCGCAGAAACCCAGGTCGCGCCGTGTGTCGTTCAGCCAGCCGAGCGCGACGGTCCGCAACCAATCGTGATCGCATGGCCGGCCGGGCCAGACGGCCGCGAGCGCCTTACCCTCGCCGAAGCTGCGTCGGTACGCCTGGGCCGGCGTGTAGTTGTGTGAATGCATGACGACGGAGTCGGGCACATAAACGACCCGATAACCCTGCGCACGACACCAACGCGTGTATTCGTCGTCCTCGGAGTATTGAAGCCGCTCGTTGAAACCGCGCCTGGCCCAGATGTCCTTGCGGATGCCGCTGCTGGCCATGCTGAAGAAATGTTCCCATCGCGCCGACTCGCGGTTCGGGCCAAAGCAACGTTCGTAATCATGGGCGTAAACCGCCCGGCAATCCGGCCGCGGAATCTGGCGACCGAACACCGCGCCCGTTTGCGGGTCAAACAATGCGCATAAGAGCGGCCCCAGCCAATTTGGTCCCTGTGGCGTGGCGTCGGCATTCAAAAAGATTGCATAGACCGAGCGCGCCAGCCGCATCCCGTGGTTCATCACGCGTGCCGGATTATATTCGTAAGGCGCGATCTGGAGAAAGTGGCGCGGCTCCGCGCGGCGGATCAAGTCCACCGAGCCATCGGTCGAGCCGGAGTCGATCACGATCAATTCCCAATTCCTGTGCGTCTGCGCCCGCAATGCCGGCAGGGTTTCGCACAGCGCCCAGCCTTCGTTGTAGGAGCGCATGATGATGCTGACGAGAGGTTCGCTCATGGTGTCGTGTCGGCTTCGCGTGGCCGCTTCAATCGTTGATCCGTCACCCCAACAGAATTGTAGGCCGCGTCGGCGGGCTGGGAATTGGGGTGTTCACCCACTTCCAACACGCAGAGTCAAAGCCTAGCTTCGTGTGCGCGCAGGTGAGTTGCGCGGAAGAAGGAAAGTCGTGCCATGACGAGTGCTGTGCAAACGTCGCCTCCCGTTGTTTCCATCGGGATCGTCGCGTGGAACGAGGAGGAAGCCATCGCGGCGGCGCTGCAATCGCTCTTCCGGCAGTCACTGTTCGACGAATTTGATCAGCGTGGTGGGAGGATCGAAATCATCTGCGTGGCAAACGGCTGCACCGATGGCACAGCGACCATCGCCACAAGAATATTCGAGGAACAGGCCCGCACTCACTTGTCCAAGGATTCCTTCTCGTGCCGGGTGGTCGAACTGCGCGAGCGCGGAAAGTGCAACGCCTGGAACGCATTCGTGCACCGCTTGTCCGCGCGGGAAGCAGAGTGCCTGTTCCTGATGGACGCCGACATCGTGATTCCGATGCGGGACACGCTCTGGAACATGTATCGAACCCTGGCGCAAGACGCGGAAGCAAACGTCGCTGTCGATCGGCCGCTCAAAGACATTTCACTCAAGGTGGGCAAATCCCTCTGGGAAAGGATTTCGCTCGCCGCCTCCGAGTTGACGCAGGCGGGTGACGCGCAGTTGACTGGCCAGTTGTATTGCATCCGGGCGGCGGTGGCCCGCAACATCCACCTTCCACGCGATCTGCTGGTCGAGGACGGCTTCATCCAATCCATCGTCTGCACGGACTACCTGACGCGGGAACGATGGCCGCGCCGCGTCGTGCGGGCCACCAATGCCTCGCATGTTTACGAAGCCTACACTTCGCTCCGGGACATCCTGAGGAACCAAAAGCGGCAGATGATCGGGCAGACCATCGTCCACCTTTTGGTCGATGATCACTTGAAGCGCCTCCCGTTGCCCGAGCGGCTCGATCTCGCCGAAACCTTGAGGCGAAGGGACAACTCCGATCCGGCGTGGTTGAAGCGATTGATCGCCGATCACCTTCACCGGACGCGGTATTTCTGGCGACTCTTTCCGGGCATCCTGAGTTTTCGCTTCAAGCGCCTCTCGAAAATCCAGGGTGTCAAAAAATTGCTCTGCCTTCCTGCGGCGTTGGGCGGCTTCTTCGTAACGCTAGTTGCCTGCTGGATGGCACGCCGGTCGGTGGTGCGGGGCTTCACAGATTACTGGCCGGATACCAAGAGTCCGGCGCTCAAGGATGTCGCAGCCGACACGACGGCCAGCGCGTATCGGAGCGGGACAACGGCGACTGCGACGCCGGGCGCTCACTGATTATGACGATGGACGCAAAACATTTGATCGCTCTGGCTCTGATTGCCGCCGCGCTGCCGATGAGCGTCGCGATCTGTTGCATCTCGCGGCGGGCGAGGGAGGCGGCATTCTTTCTGATGGCCGTCTCGACGGTGCTGGCAGCGAGATTCGGCGTCGAGTTCGCCAGCCAATACTGGTATCGCGGCACGACGCGCGGATTCGAGATCACGGTGATCGACATTCTGGCGGTCGGCGTGTTGTTCAGTTCGCTCCTGCTGCCGCGACCGGGACAAGCGCGCTGGTTCTGGCCTGCAAGCCTCGGGTTGATGGGCTTGTACCTGGTCTACGCCAGTTTTTCCGTCGCAATTTCGGAGCCGAAACTTTACGGCCTGTTTGAACTGTCGAAAATTCTGCGCGGTATGCTCGTCTTCGTTGCAGCGGCGGTGTTCGTGCGAAGCGAACGCGAGTTGAAGCTGCTCGTGCTCGCGCTCGGCTGCGCGATCTGCTTCGAGGCGGCGCTGGCGCTCAAGCAACGCTACCTCAACGGCGTCTATCGCGTGACCGGCAGCCTCGATCATCCGAACAGCCTGTCGATGTTTCTTTGCATGTCGGCTCCGGTTCTGGTCGCGGCCGCCACTTCAAACTTTCCGCGATGGGTGCGTTATTTCTCCTTTCTATGCATCACTGCCGCCACCGTGTCGGTCCTGCTGACCGTGTCGCGCGCGGGCATTCCCATCTTCGGCCTGGTCGTCCTGGGTGCCACGGCGGCGTGCGCCTCGTGGCGAATCACATTCAAAAAGGTGCTGGCCACAATGCTGATCGGAGTGGCCGCGAGCGCGCTGGTGTACAAATCCTGGAGCACGATCAAAGCGCGCTTTGGCGAGGCCACGCTCCGCGAGGAATACCTTGATGAAAACGTTGAAGGGCGCGGCATGTACCTGCGGCTGGCGTGGGCCATCGTTAGCGAGCGACCGTTGGGCGTCGGCCTGAACAACTGGTCCTACTGGGTGAGCAAGTCGTACGGCGCGAGGCTCGACTTGAAGTACGAGGATTACGACGACATCGAGGCGTCACCCAGCAAGCTGGCATTGCCGAGCATCCACTACGCCGCGCCGGCGCACAGTCTGGGCGCGCTGACCGTCGGCGAGCTGGGCTGGCCGGGCCTCGTGCTCTTCGCGCTCATGTGGCTGCGGTGGTTTGGAATGGGTGCAGGTTTCGTCTTCAAACGCTCCGCCGATGTGATGCTGCGAATTGGCGCCGGGCTGTGCTTCAGCGTGGGCGGCGTGTTCTTGCAGAGCCTGACGGAATGGACCTACCGCCAGACGGCAATCTTTCTCATGTCAAGCATTCTGCTGGGTGCGCTGGCCAGTCTTCATCACATCAAACGGAATGCACACCGAACCGAGCGCCAGCCGCCCGCATCGCGCGTGGCGCGACCAGTCAACCTCGAGCTCGCTGGAGCCTCAACCGCGGGGTGACTGCCATGCGTGTCGTACACCTGCTCCGAAAATACAATCCCGCCGAATGGGGCGGCACCGAGACGGCCTTGCAGCGGTTGCTGGCCGGTCTGCAACAGTGTGGCATCAGCCCGGTCGTTTATTGTCCGCGCATCAACAACGGTCTTTCCTCCGATCCTTTGGGCGATTCCGATGTCACCGTCAAACGCTTCAAAGCTTGCGTCCCGATTTGGGGAATCTCCGACCAGCGACGACGCCAGCTTCTGGCCGTGGGCGGAAACTTGATGTCGTTCGAGTTGCCGGTCGCGCTATTGAAGGAGCCGGAGGTATCCGTGATCCATACGCATGCTCTTGGGCGGTTAGGCGGCATCGCGTCGATGGCCGCGCGGCTGCGGCGTCTGCCCTTCGTGGTTACGATTCACGGCGGCCTGTATGACCTGCCCGCGGAGCTACGCGCGCGCCTCAACAAACCGGCGACCGGAGGGTTGGAATGGGGCAAACTCTTCGGTCTGCTCGTGCAATCGCGGCGGCTCCTCACGGCGGCCGACGCCATCCTCACCTGCAATCGCGCGGAGGCCGCGCTCGTGCAGACACGACACCCGGGCCGGCGCGTGCTGGTTCAACCGCACGCCGTGGAGACACGCCGGTTCCTGCCCGACCACCGCGAGGAGGCCTGCCGTGCCTTTCCGCAGATTCAAAACAAACAAGTGTTGCTGTGTGTCGGACGAATCGATCCCGTGAAGAACCAGGGCTGGCTGATTGACCACGCGCCCGAAATCGTCCGGCGACATCCCCAGGCGATCCTGGTGTTCGCCGGGGCATGCACTGACGAAGCGTACGGCGCGCGATTGCAAGCGCAGATCAAAGAGGCCGGCCTGCAGAATCACGTGCTCCTAACCGGCGGTCTCATGGCCGCGGATCCGCGGTTGATCGGACTAATTCAAGAGGCCCGGGCCGTCGTGCTCCCGTCGGTTTCGGAAACGTTCGGCGTGGTGATTCTCGAAGCGTGGGCCGCGGGAACCGTGCCCATCGCCAGCCGCACATCCGGCGCGACCGCGCTGGTGAAACACGGACAAAACGGCTGGCTGTTCGACCTGGGGAATCCGGCTGCATTTCATTCAGCGATCGACGCGGCGCTGCAGCATCCGGAGCAGTCCAGGCAACTGGCCGCCGCAGGGCATCAACTCGTTCACACCGAGTATGACGCGGGCGTGCTCGCCGCGCGGATGAAGAATCTTTACGACCAACTCATCGAGGAAAAACATGCGCTACGTGATCCTGCGCGACGACGACACGAATGCGTTCACGCCGGTTGAGTGTCTGGAGCGGCTGTATCGGCCCTTCCTGGAACGCGGGCTGCCGGTGAACCTCGCGGTGATTCCCAATGTCCGCACCGACGTCACGTCGCCCGAGGGTTGCCCGGAAGGATTTTTGTCCGGCTGCAATCACGCGCCTGGCCACGCGACGCCCATCGGCAGTCATGAAAAGCTTGTTCGCTACCTGCTGGACAATCCCGGTTACCACGTGGCCCAGCACGGCTACCATCACGAGGCGTTCGAGTTTGATCGGCCCGACGCGCCCGAGCTTCGCCGCCGACTGGAACACGGAAGCCGCCTCCTGATCGGGGCCGGCTTCGCAAAACCGCAGACGTTCGTCGCGCCACACGACCGGCTCTCCCGCGCCGGCTGGCGCGAAGTGGCGCGCCAGTTCCGGGTGTTCTCCACGGGTTGGTTTGAGTGGCGGCGGGTGCCGGGCAGTTTGTGGCCCGGCTACCTCCTGAAAAAAGCGCTCCGCCGCCAGCATTGGCGGGCCGGGCGGACGATTTTTTTGAACCATCCTGGTTGCCTGCTCTCCCGCCGCCGGCCGTATGCGTCGATGCTTGAGGCCGTAAAGCAGAGCATTGCCTCTCGCCGACTTACTGTGCTGGTCACGCATTGGTGGGAGTATTTTCCGGGACGACCTGACGAAGCATTCATCGGAATCCTGCACCAGGTTGCGAACCATCTCGCCGGCGAAAGCGACGCCAAGGTGGTTTCGTTCGACGACGTGGCGGCCGGACGAGTGCCGCTCAACTGAATTCAAGCGGACTGGTTCGCCGTGACTGCTGGTTCCGGCACATGACCGCGGAACTGTCGCGACTTGAAGCGTTCAAGCGATGCCGGGTCGAGACGCTTGCTCGTTTGTCGCAGGTCGATTCGACGGACCTGCTCGCGGATTCGTGCGAACAACGCCTCCACTTCCTCCACGGGCCGGCACGTGAACAGGCAGTTCAAGAACACGAACGATTCCCGCACCACGGGCGCAATGGAATCCGACTCGATCATCCCACGATCGGTGATCGGATAGAAGCGGTAGCCCGCGTCACGCAGCAGGGCCTTGGTGTCGTCGTCATAGTCCACCGCCACTTCCGCCACGATGTCCGGCTGAAGTGAATGCAATGTTCGACGCGCTCCCCGGAAGAACGCCGGCTCGTGGCCCTCCACGTCCACCTTGATGACCAGGCGTCCCTGGAAGTTCGCGGCCCCGAGGTAACTGTCGAGCGTGATGGTCTTCACCGGCACAGAGTCGGTTGGATGGGGATCAAAGTCCGCGCAGAGCGACGCGCTCATGTCGGAGGCGCTCAAGTGAAGCACGGCCCCGCCGTCGGTGTCGGACAGCGCCAACGGCTCGCAGGCGATGTGTGAGAACCCATTCGCGGCCGCATTGGCTTTCAGCAATTCGTGGTTCTTCGGGTTTGGCTCAAACGCGATGATCTTGAACTGCGGCTGGCTGACCGACAGGACGAGGGAATGGAATCCGATGTTGGCCCCGACATCGATGAACGTGGCCCCCGGACACACCAACTCCTGGAGAACGAGCGTCGTGATCGGTTCGTAATATTCCGTTCCTCGCCAGAACAACTCGAAGCTCAGATAATTTCTGCTGACGCTCGCCAGTTTGAAACTCCTGCCGCCGGGCACCTGCACGCGGACTACACGGTCGCCGAACCACTCCTTGGACGTGCGCAATCCCCACCGCCTCACGAAACGTTTCAGCCCGGGAAACCGGTCGCAAAGGATCAGCAGCCCCGTTCCGATTTGCCGTTTGAGAAGTCGGTTCACACTTTTTGTGCCGGCGTGCGCTCAACGGAGTTGCAAGTCCGATGACTCCTTCGCTCCGTTTACATTCCCAAATACCTCCGGGGCCTCCGGGTCAGCGGGTGCGCGTCTCAAATCACGGCCCGCACTGCGGATTCTCCACTCGGCGAGGGATGCCTCGCGTTTCATCAGGCGGTAGATGTCGGATATCGCCGTGATGTCCGATGGAATCTCCGCCTGGTTGGTCAACAGGGCCGCGTAGCTGTGTTTCGCGGTTGGATGGTAACCGTGCATCGCACGGATCGGCCGCTCACCCATGTGACTGGGCACGATCAACACGCCCTCCTCGACCAGGAAAATCAGTTCCCCAAAATAGCGGTCCGGGAACAAGCAGTGCATCTCCTCCAGTTCCGCGTCCGAGAGAATGCCGCCCTCCGGGACTTGCTGAAGGCAGCGCGTGATTTCCTGTCGGGCGCGCTCGTTGAGAAACCAGAAACGCGCCATCGTGGAGTCATAGACCACCACGTAGTCGCGTCCCATCCGCACGTCGAGGGCGTCGATGCGGCGTTTCAAGTCCAGCAGCGTATCGCAATTGGCCATGCCGTGGTCGCTAAAGACGTAGAGTCTGACTTCGCGGTAATGTTTGCGCGCGAGTTCGAGCAATCCCTCGATCCGCTGCTCATACTCGCCGAGTTTGGCGGGCACTTCGGGCGAGTCGTTGCCGACGCGATGGAGCAAGCCGTCCAACTCCGGCCAATAAAGGAAGCCGAAGCTGATTCGCTCGGAGCTGATTTGCGCGGCGAGGGCGGCCAGGTTGTCCGCTTCGGTTTTGGCGGGATCGCTCACATGATAAGGGATGCCGCGCACCTTGAGGAAATCGAAAATATTCCCGCCCCGGTTCATGCCACCCGCCTCCAGCGGGCTTCTTTTTTCGGTGAAGTCGAACAGCGAGATGTGTTTGAACGGGATGTTGTAGAGGTCGAAGTAGCCGCGAAACTTCAGCGGTCCTCGGATGAATTTCGAGAGCCAGCGCCGGAAGATGCGCCGCCCGGTAACCGCGGTGGGCAGCCATCGCAGCGGGCGCAGAAGTTTGAACGGCGAATGTTTGGGGTCGTAAACGAAATAGCACCAGTGCCGGTGCTCGACCGGCCACCCGCCGGAGAGGATCGACGGCACGCAAGTCGAGCTGTAACCGAAGACCGACGCGAGGCGTTTGCGAACCGGGGCGAACGAACGCGCGAACGGGTCATCCTTGATGATTTCCCATCCGCAGGCGTCGATGAAGATGAACAAGGGCAGGACGGCTTTCACGGTGATTCCTGGATCAAGCACCGGTGAGGTGCGTGACAGCCGCGTCGATTTCCGTCGAGTGCAGGGCAGACTCGGGAATGGAAACCGGCTGCGGCTCCGATTGTGACACGGGGGACCACGCGGCATCCATTACCCGGCGGACGCCGTTGTTTGGACACAACGCACAGAGAGCGTGGGGAAGAGCGGTCATGACGGTCAGTGCTTTTCGATTTCAAAAACCCGGTGCAGACGGGTGAGCTCGAAGATTTGCTCGACGGGCCGGGTCGGATTCAGCAAACGGATGGAGACACCGCCATTGTGGTTGCGTGCCGTCTTGAGCAACGAAACCAAGGCACCCACGCCGCAACTATCGACATATCCCGTTTCCGAAAGGTCGATCTCGATGGCATGCAACCGGGAGGGCAGGGTTGCGCACACCTGTTCGACAAGTGCCTGCGCGTTGGCCGCGGCCAGTTCCTTCATGCCGCTGACGCGCAAGGTGTCGTCGTGGAGCTGAATGTTCATGCCGGTCTATCCTTCCGTCCTCAGCAGCGCATCGGCCGACGACGCAAAAGCACTGCGCTGCCTTGCGTAGTAAAAATCCAACGGCCGGCGCAACATGTCCGGTGCTCTCACCGAAGGGTCGTGACTCCCGAGCGAGCATAGCAGGAACGGGTCCGGCACCTCGACGCGGGAACCATCGCGCCAGTCGATCAACATGCTGCCCCACACCAGCGAGTGCTCCACATCGGTCAGCTTCCCGACAAAAGTCTCCGGCCCGACGGCGCTGTAGGAGATTTCCGACGACGCTTCCACAAACACGCGGTCCTCCAGGATCGCACCGGGACCGATTATCGTGTGCGGCCCGACATGGACCCGCTCGCCCACCCAGCATGGCGCGCGCAATTCGGCGCTGCGCGACACGTGCGAGTGCAAGCCGACCCACACGCCGGCTCGCAGTTCGCGCACGCCGACGCGATTGGGTGTGGCGGCGCGCGGCATCCAGTCTAGCGACGCCGCGAACCAACCGGCGTAACTGTTGAACAACGGACGTCGAGATACCCCGGGCAGATGATCCATCAACACCGCATCGTCCGGCTCGGGCAGCCAATCGGTCGCGTCGCCACCGTGGTACTTGGCACGGGCCTCGGCGGGAGTGAGTTCACGCGCTTCGGGCAACACTTCCACCTTGAGACCCCAACGTGCGCCGTCGCCGGTCACCGCCCGCACTTGCTCGGGCCGGTCCGCTGCCAGCACAAAAACCTGCGACGCTCCAAGACCCGCCAGATGTTCGAGCCAATACTCGACGAGGCTCTCGCCGAGCATGGGAACGGTGACCAGCGGAGCCGCGTCGGCAAAACCAGCGACCGCGGTCCGCTCGTCGGGACAGACGAGCAGGGCCTTCTTCGCCGCACGCCGTGTTTCAGCCGGCGCCTCCAGTGGTTTTGCCGGTGCGCGTCCAACCTCCACGGGCACGCTTGCGCCGTCGATGAAAGCAACCTCCAGAGGTGTTCCCTGATCGCCATTACGCCGACGCATCCGGCGGATGCTGTCCAGCCACGCAACCTTGGGCTTCGTGGTCACGGCATCTCCGAGCGCAAATTCAGTCCGCTGGTGAAACAACGTTTTCATGTCAGCATGCTCCTTTCCCCGACAGCACGGCCGGAATGGTTTTGAGCAGTAGCTTGATGTCCAGCCACAAGCTCTGGTTTTCGATGTATTGCACGTCGAGCCGCACCTGGCCCGAGAAATCAATCTCGCTGCGCCCGCTGATCTGCCAGATGCAGGTGATGCCCGGCTTGACCGCCAGGCGCCGGCGGTCGGCAAGGGAATACTTCGCCACTTCGCGCGGCACGGGCGGGCGCGGACCGACGAGCGACATTTCGCCCGCCAGCACGTTGAAAAACTGGGGCAGCTCGTCGAAGGAAAATTTGCGCAGCCACTTGCCGACCCTCGTGATGCGCGGGTCGTCCTTGAGCTTGAAGGTCACGCCCTCGCGGTGATGATTTTTGGCGAGCACTTCCCGCAAGCGCTCCTCGGCGTCCAGGCACATCGAGCGGAACTTGAGCATCTTGAACTCGCGCCCGAACTTTCCGACCCGCGTCTGGACGAACATCACGGGGCCGCGGTCCTCCAGCTTCACCAGCAGAGCGATGAGCAGCATCAACGGACCGAATAAAGCAATCAGGCCCAGACTGCCGACGATGTCGAAGAGCCGTTTTGAAACCGCCCCGCCCGCCACGAAGCAACGCCACACCAATCGCTCCCATTGGACGTGGAGATTCAACAGCCAGCGGCCCAGGGGGCTTTGCGTGACACTGTAGCGATCAAGAATCATCGCGTTGATTTGGTGGGCGCTCATAGGCTTGGGCTTCCACTCCGGAAGAGGGCGGAGATCTGCGTGCGAAAGTCGGCTTGCATCCACGTCTGGATGCCCGACCCGGCTGTCTGCAGCGCCTCGAACTGGTCTTCGAGTTGTGAGTCGAGCAGCAGCAGATTCCACATGCGGTCCGCCAATTGGTGCACCGCCGATCCGGTGACGGGTTGCGTCAGCGTGACGTCCGCGTGCGTGGCCTGCGGCGCGACAAAGCGCTCGTGCATCGGTGCCACGGTGGCCTGAAACTGCTGGCGCACCGAGCTCTCGCTCCGGCCGCGCTCGCACACGTCGCGATCAAGACGCCGGCGAAGACGAAGTGCCTCCGGGCAATCGATGAAAATCCGCAGGGCGAACAGGCGCCGGATTGACCTTCGATGCAACAGCCAAAGGCCATCCATCAGAATCAGCGACTTTGGCTCCCACAGTTGCGGTTCGCGCAGGCGCGTGTGCGTCGTGAAATCATATCGCGGCACCGGCGTGACCTGACCGGGCCGGCACTGGCGCAGCACCTGTTCGACACACGGCCAGTCGATGGCCCGCGGGTCGTCGAAGTTGATCTTCTCGCGTCGTGCTGGCGGCAGGTCGGAGCGGTCGCGATAAAAATTGTCCAGCGACAGGCGGGCGGCGTTGTCGCCCAGCACAGTTTGAAGCCGCTCCGCCAGCCAGGTTTTCCCTGCGCCGCTGCCGCCCGTGATGGCGACGAGATGAACTGGGTGGCGGTTCTTCATGCGACCTGAAGTTGAGGTTCCTGCACTTGGAGACGTGACGGCTCATCGTGCGGCTCTTTGTCCGCGATCAGGCGTCGGAAGAGTTCTTCCAAGCCGGTGATGTATTTGGCGAAGTCGTAACGCTTGGTGACCAATTCCAGTCCGCGCTCGCCCATCTGACGGGCGAGCGTCTTGTTGAGGAGCAATTCCTCGACGCGTGCCGCAAACTGGGCGCGGTCCATCCAGGGCACGAGAAAGCCGTTGTAGCCGTCGAGCAGCCACTCCTTGATTCCGCCCGCGTCGAACGCGACCACGGGCAATCCACAGCGCATTCCTTCCAGCCCGACGGCTCCAAACGGTTCGGGCCACACCGAACTCAGGACCATGACGCTGGCTTCGCGATAGTAGTTCTGAAGTTCGTCCTGCGGCACGAAGCCCTTGAAATGGACCCGCTTGGTCAGGCCCAGCTTGCGGCTTGATCGTTCACAAAAGCTCCGGTGATTGCCGTCGCCAAAAATGAAACACTCGAACGGCGCCCGCACCTGCGCCAGCGCCTCGAGCAGCACGTCCACGCCCTTGCCGCGGGTGATCTGGCCCGCGTAGAGGATCACGTTGCGTTCGCTGAACTCACTGCGAATCGACCCGCCGTTCGGCGGCACGGGAGCGTGAATTTCAATTTTGTCGGGCCTGAAACCGTTGCGGAGCAGTTCGTCCCTCATGTAGCCGCCACCAACGATCAACCGGTCGAACTGCCGGTTGAGTTGGATCTCCTTTTTCTTGGCCGAATAGCTGACCCACTTCACGGGGGCGCGTCCGTGGTGATTCCGGCCGAGGAACGCGCCGCACGGAAAAACGCAATACGGCGACGCGGGTCGCGTGCAAATCTCGCGGCTGAAATAATGATATTTGTAGCTCCTCATGCAGTAGACATCGTGGTCGTGCACCATGCGCACGGATGGCGCGCCCAGCGCCAGGAGTGCCTCGATCGCCTGCAGGTCCGCC
>DATDFH010000253.1:0-2551 GCA_036522715.1 Verrucomicrobiia bacterium | reverse complement strand
GGGTGGTCGCGACTTGAGGACGCGGAACTTTGACTCCGAAAGCTTTCGCGAGTTGAACCTTGAAGCTTGGACTGCATCCTTCGCGCATGAGCAAACCCGACCAGTTGCGCGAACTTTTCCGGATGCAGCAGGCCCTCAACGAACGCATCGGCGTCCAGACCGACGGCATGAGCGACGAGGAGAAGACGAAATGGGTGCTCAATTATTGCCGCGCGATGTCGCAGGAGATCGCCGAGCTGACCGACAGCGTGCCGTGGAAGTGGTGGGCCAAATACCAGAAGCTCGACGAGCAGAACGCGCGCGTGGAGGTGGTGGACCTGTTCCATTTCCTGATCAGCCTCGCGCAGGTGCTCGGCATGAGCGCCGACGATGTGTTCGCCGCCTACGTGAAGAAGAACGAGGTGAACTTCAACCGGCAGGATTCCGGCTACGCCACGAAGGACCACGACGACTCGAAGCACATTTGAGGAAGTAGGAGACGACGTAAGGAGACTCCAAAGAGCCAGGCCGCGCCCGCCTCGCAGGCCTGCGATTGAACGTTGCCGCCGCCTACAAGTGAATTGCGTCGCGGCACGACTTCGGCTCCATTCTTATCCGTCTCGCCGGCATTCGCGCGAATGCGGTCGGCCGGACGCGACGATTTGAAAAGTTCCTTCAGCCCCCCGACGTGGCGCGTTTTCCTCGCGCTGGCGTTGCTGGCTTTGTTGCCGCTTTTCAGCCATGCGCAGAATCCCCGCGCAGAGGAACTCTGGCCGCGACTTGACTCCTCTGCCCCGCCGCGCGCCGGCGCGCAGCCGTGGGTCCAGCCCGCCGTGCATCGCGCCGTCGGCCTCAACGTCGGTTTGGTCCGCTCGGTGCTCGCGCGCGCGCCGATGGAGGGCCGCATCACGCCCGCCGCGCCAGCCGTCGAACTCACGTTGCCGATGCCTGATAGCACGTTCGCGCGTTTCCGCATCGTTGAGTCGCCGGTGATGTCGCCCGAACTCGCGGCAAAATTTCCCGAGATCAAAACTTACCTCGGCCAGGGAATCGATGACCCGAGCGCGACGTTGCGTTGCGACCTCACGCCCGCGGGCTTCCATGCGCAAGTCATCACGCCCAGCGGTTGGTGGTACATCGATCCGCTCTGGCGCGGCGACGACACGCGGTACGCCAGTTACTTCAAACGCGATCATCAGCGCGCCGAGGACTGGGCTTGCCTGACGCCCGCCAGCGCGCAGACGGCTCCGGCCGCCACGCTCACGACGGACATGTTGAGCGTCGGGACCACGTTGCGGACGTATCGCCTCGCCGTGGCGGCCACTGGCGAGTACACGGCGTTCCACGGCGGCACGGTTTCGGCCGGCATGGCGGCGATTGTCACGGCGGTCAACCGCATCACCGGCGTGTACGAACTTGAACTCGCCATCCGTCTCGTGCTCGTCGCAAACAACAATCTCCTCGTCTATACCAACGCCAGCACCGATCCGTATTCGAACACGAGCGCGTCGGCGTTGCTCACGCAGAACCAGGCGAACACTGACTCGGTGATCGGGAGCGCGAACTACGACATCGGCCACGTGTTCGGCACGGGCGGCGGCGGGTTATCGAGCGTGGCCGTGGTGTGCGTCTCGGGCAAGAAGGCGCAGAGCGAAACCGGTTCGTCGTCGCCCATCGGCGATTCGTACTACATCGACTACGTCGCACACGAAATGGGGCACGAGTTCGGCGCGCTGCACACCTTCAACAGCACCACCGGCAGTTGCGGTGGCGGCAATCGCGACGCGGGCGACGCCTACGAGGTCGGCAGCGGCACGACGATCATGGCTTACGCGGGCATCTGCGGCGCGGACAACACCCAGCTTCACAGCGACCCGTATTTTCACTTCATCAGCTTCCAGGAAATCATCACCGACGTGACGAGCGGCAGCGGCGCGGGCTGTCCTGCGTCCACGAGCACCGGCAATACTCCGCCGAACGTCAGCGCCGGCCTCGACTACATCATCCCGCAAAGCACGCCCTTCAAACTCACCGCGATCGGCACCGATCCCGATGGCGACCCGCTGACGTTTTGCTGGGAGGAACGCGACCTCGGCGCGGCGCAGGCGTTGACCGATCCGGACAACGGCACCAGTCCGTTGTTTCGTTCGTTCAACCCTACGAACGATCCCAGCCGTACCTTTCCACGCCTCCCGAACCTTCTCAGCAACACCAGCAGCCTCGGCGAAAAACTGCCGACCACGTCGCGCCTGCTGAAGTTTCGCGTCACCGCGCGCGACAACCGCGCCGGCGGCGGCGGCGTGGCCTCGGCGGATATGCAGCTCACCGTGGACAGCGCCTCCGGCCCGTTCGTCGTCACCTCGCCGAACACCGCGACGAACTGGTCGGGCAAGCGCGCCGTCACGTGGAGCGTCGCCGGCACCGCCGGCGCGCCGGTCAACTGCGCCAGCGTCAACATCCTTCTCTCGACCGATGGCGGGAACACGTTCCCGCACGTGCTCGCCTCGAACACGCCCAACGACGGCTCCGAAGTCGTCGTGTTGCCGAACATCAACACGACGACGGCGCGCAT
>DATDFH010000252.1:0-2980 GCA_036522715.1 Verrucomicrobiia bacterium | reverse complement strand
GGCGCGGGCGCGTATCTGGCGTGGAAACTCCTCATCGTCGCCGTGCTCGTGCTCCACGTGCTCGACACCTACATCTATTTCGGCGCGCATCCATTCTGGAGCTTCATCAACGCCACCGGGCGCAACCTGGTCCGGCCGCTGAACACGGTTCCGCTGCGCGTCGGCCGCTTCGACGCCGCGCCGCTGCTGGTGATCGCGCTCGCGTGGGCGTTGGGCTGGTGGCTGGCCAATCCGCGCTTTGGCCTGCCGAAACTGGTTCAGAAACTTCCGCTGTGAACCCGTCCTTTCTCCGGGCGGTGGCCGGCGGGATCGAACTCGCCGTGAAACTCCAACCGCGCGCCAGCCGCAATGAAATCGGCGAAGCCCTCGGCAACGAACTCAAGATCAAGGTCACCGCGCCGCCCGTGGACGCCGCCGCGAATCAGGCGCTCGTCGAACTTCTCACCGACAAGCTCGACCTCCCGCGCGGCGCGGTGCAACTCGTGCGCGGGCACACCTCGCGGCACAAGACGGTGAGGATTACGGAGATGACGGTGGAGGAGGCTGAAAGGCGTCTGAGCGGAGTGCGTTGAGGTGGACGCGGACAATTGCAGTTAAACGCCTGCTCAGACACACTCTGCGTTATGATTTTTTCGTTCGGCCATTCAGAGCGGGAGCGTATCGAAGTTGATGTGCATGGATACGAGCGGCCGGCAACCGGCGAGTACTGGGACGACAACTGGTTGAACGTCGACATTCGTGTTCAGGCTGGCGGATTTCGAGGCAATGCCGCAGCGACGATAATCACGAGTGAGCTGACGAAATTCTTATCGGAGCTTCGCCCACTTCTTGAGACGTTGAGAGGATCGGCGAAGTTTTCGACGATGGAGGGACAGTTGAAGTTGCAACTAGACGGCGACGGCAAGGGACATATCGAGCTCCAAGGAGAGGTCGCAGACCGGCCGGGAATTGGCAACTGTCTGAACTTCACGTTGCAGTTTGACCAGTCGCAGCTACGAGCATCTGTTCAAGAGCTTGAGCGAGTTACAACAAAGTTCCCAGTCCGTGGCGGCCCATCAGCGGGATAGGCTGTCTTGTTTTCATTCCCGATCAAAGAAAACAGCTTAGCAGATCGCCCGCGCGGATGTCGGTTGAGGAATACCTGCAACCTTTCCTTCACGCCAGTCTCGGAAAAAACCTGTGCGCCGCCTCGCACGTTAGCACGCTCAGTTCCTCCATGGAACATCCGCGTGTCTTGGCCACCACGTCGGCGATCTCCTTCACGAAGGCCGGCTCGCAACGTTTCACCCGGCCGCGATACGGTTCCGGCGTCAGGAAAGGCGAGTCGGTTTCGAGCATCAACTCCGTCGCCACCTTCGCGCTCTCACGCACGGTCTGGCCGTTCTTGAACGTCACGATACCGGTGAAGCTCGTCAGCCCGCCCAGCGCCACGATGCGCTCCTGCTCCGCCGGCGTGCCGACGAAGCAGTGGAACACAAACCGCACGCGCCCGACGAACGGCTCCAGCAACGCCACCGTGTCAGCGAAACAATCGCCGCGTTGGTGGATGACGCAGTTCAACCCGCACTCGGCGGCCACTTCGAGTTGCTGCCGGAAGACTTCCGCCTGCCGCTGCTTCACCCGCGCGTCGTCCCCGGCCGTGCCGCCGTGCTCTTTGCTCGGAAGCCGGTAGTAATCCAATCCCGTCTCGCCGATGGCCACGACCTTCGGATGCCGCACCAGTTCCCGCAGCGTGGGGCGCACGTCCGCCGGCGCCTGCAACGCGTCATTCGGATGCCAGCCGACAGCCGCGTGGATGGCGGGGAAGCGTTCGGCCAGTTCAATTGCGCGCCGGCTGCTGTCGAGGTCGGTGCCGATCGAGACGATCTTCGTAATGCCCGCGACAGCGGCGCGCTCGATCACTTGCGGCAGCTCCGCGGCAAAGTCCGGGTAGTCGAGATGAGCATGGGTGTCGTAAAACGTCGGCGGCATCGGCGCGCGTATTGGAAAGGGAGAGCTGCCGGTTGCCAATGGCAAATTGATCGAACCGCGGGCCGGCGTTCGAGAAAGGAAACGGATGAATCGCCAAACCGGCCAGTGGCCGGAAGCGCTCCCGCCAAACACCCGATGTGCTCAGCCCGAAAACGGTTGCGGACTCGCCCCAGGCGCCTTGTGCCGGAAGGTGATCAATCGACTCGACTGCACGGAGGTGCGGTAGAGCAACCGGATGTCTGACATGCGCATCAACACCCACGGTTCCTCGAGATTGAATCCGTTCTTGGTGAAGACGAAATCGCCCGCGATGTACACGCACATGTGCACGATCTTGTCCTTCGCATCCGCCACAGTGATCAAATCCCCGAACGTCGGGCGGCCGTCCACCGGAACATAATCTGAAGCGAGCACCTCCTGCGCGTATGCGCGGTCAAAAAGATTGGTGTCCGGAGTCGTCCTGAAGAAATTCATCGAACTGAACATGCAATCCATCGACGCGGCATCCGGATCGTTCCACGAGGCCGGATAGGTGTAGAGCCGCAGACGCGCAAACGGCGGCAGCAGGGCGGAGATGTTGAGCGCCGCGCCCTCGGGCACTTTGGTCAGCGCCTTCAAAAGCGGCTCAACCAGTTTTTCCCGGCCGCCCTTGCCCCAGTAGCGGACCAGCTCCTCGACATCAGAATCGGGCGAAACCCGCAGGCGCAACCGGTAAACAGGTATCTGGTAAATCGTCTCGACCAGCTTCTTGAACTGCGCCGGGGCCAGGATGCACTCCGCGAGTTCCAGGTCCGTGAAACACACCGTGCCGCCGTCGATGTAGGTGAACCGCTTCAAGCGTTCCACGTCCTGGGCTGCCAGCCCGCCGCTCTTGAGCCGGCTGTCGAATCCGTTCAACGGAAAACGGAACGGGAACCGCTGGCAATAATTGGCCGGACTCCGCGCCAACATGGAGTAGATCTGCCGGCGGCTCCGGCTGCTGAGCGACCAAACCAGATGCTGCGGTGGG
>DATDFH010000251.1:0-4641 GCA_036522715.1 Verrucomicrobiia bacterium | reverse complement strand
GCGTGGCGGGGAAGCAGATGGGGTTGCAGTCCATCGAGCTGCTGAACCCGCCGGACTTTCCGACGCTCAAGAAGCACGGACTTCATTGTGCAATGGTCAGCTTCCCGAGCATCGAGGGGCCGGGCGGCGTCAAGCTGGGTGGAATTCCGAAGGCGTTCAATCGCGTCGAGCACCACGACAAGCTCATTGAGGCTTACGAGCCCTTGATCAGGGAGTCCGCCGCAGCCGGCTTCTTCAACGTCATTTGCTTTTCCGGCAACCGCGATGGTCTCGATGACGAACAGGGACTGAAGAATTGCGCAATCGGGCTGAAGCGTCTGCTGCCCATCGCCGAGAAGCACAAGGTCACGATCTGCATGGAACTGCTCAACAGCCGCGTGAACCACAAAGATTACCAGTGCGACAAATCGGCGTGGGGCGTGGAACTCTGCAAGCGCGTCGGCAGTGAACACTTCAAGCTGCTCTACGACATCTACCACATGCAGATCATGGAGGGCGACGTGATCGCCACGATCAAACGCGACCACCAATACTTCGCCCACTACCACACTGGTGGCGTGCCGGGCCGCAACGAGATCGACGACACGCAGGAGTTGAACTACCCGGCCATCATGCGCGCGATCGTCGAGACCGGCTTCAAAGGCCACGTGGCGCAGGAGTTCATTCCGAAGCGCGAGGACAAGATCGCGTCGCTGCGACAGGCGGTGGGAATTTGCGACGTGTGATCCGTAACGAAAAACTGTGATCTGCAATATGAAGACTCAACTTGTTTCCCGCCGTTCAGCGTTCAAGGCAGCCGGGGCGATTGCCGCGCTCGGACTTGCGAAGTCTCCCCGGGCCGAGGCGGCCGAACTCTACAAGCCCAAGAACAACCGCATCCGCCAGTCCGTCGTGCCGTGGTGCTTCAAGCCGATGCCGCCGGAGGAGTTGATCGGGCACTCGCACGACATGGCGTTGCCGTCGGTCGAGTTGATTGACCCGAAGTTCTGGCCGGAGTTGAAGAAGCGCGGGATGGTTTGCGCCATCGCGGGCAGCCACGGGTTTTCCAAAGGCCTCGCCAACGCCGACGAACAGGCCGAGTGCCTCAAGTTGCTCGAAGAGCGCATCGGCCTCTGCGCCGAGTACGGGTTGCCGTCGATCATCACGTTCTCCGGCATGAAGAAGGGCGCACCCGACGACGTGATGCGCAGGAACATGATCGAAGGCTTGAAGAAGATCGCGCGCGTGGCCGAGGCGAAGAAGGTCACCGTGTGCCCGGAGATGTTGAACACGAAGGTCAACGTCGAGATGAAGGGCCACCCTGGGTACTGGTTCAACGACATGGACGAGGCCATCAAGATCATCAAGGAAGTCGGCTCCGAGCGGGTGAAGGTGCTCTTCGACATTTACCACGTGCAGATCATGCACGGCGACGTGATCGCCCGGATCAAGCAGTACGCGCCCTACATCGGCCACGTTCACACCGCGGGCGTGCCGGGTCGCAACGAGATCGACGACACACAGGAGATCAATTATCCGCCGATCATGCGCGCACTGATCGAGGTCGGCTACAAGGGCTACGTGGGTCAGGAGTTCATCCCGCTGCGCGACAAGGTCACGTCGCTCAACGAGGCGGTGAAGTTGTGTGATGTGTGAAGTGATGAACCGTTGATGAGCGAAGATCAGCAGTTCACAGCGTTTCGACCCGCACCTCCCCTGCCCGCGCGCCGAGGTTGCCATAGCGGTGGTAGTCGAAGCTGATGCTCTGCTCCTGCAGATACCAGAGCAACTCCACGCGGCCCTCCATCAACACCGGCGAGTCGGCGATGAAGACATTGGCTTCGGCGGCGGCCTCGCGCACCGCGAGCGGCACGCGTACGCGCGCGGCGCAGCGAACGCGATCCATTTGCCGCGCGAGGATCACTTCGGCGAGTTGCTGGTCGCTTTCGTCAACGAATTCAACCGGCGGCGCCCATGATGCCGTCAGTTCATCGAGCAACGTCAGCGCGGGGTTCCAAAAATCTGGCGGCGTGCTCACCGTGATGGCGCAGCCAGTCCGCCAAGCGGCGCAGATGCGGGCAAAGATTTCAAACGGGCTGTCGTCCGGATGCACCCGTACTCGTACTCGCTGCACGGGGAGATAACGCCGCAAGTTGTCCTGTCCGATGAGGCGAAAGTGGTCGTGCTCGCATCCGAACTCCTCGCGCCAGCGCAGTTCGTAACTGCCGATGGCCGCCACGACGCGCGCCAGTTCCTCGGGAGAGTAGTGCCGCGGTTCGCGCTCCCACTTGTGCAATTGCCGGCGCAACCCGGCCAGCAACGGGTCATTGATTTCTTCCGCCTGCGGCGGGCGCGCAACTTCATCGAAGTGCATGAACTGCGCGACGTAATTCGGCCCGCCCGCTTTGAGGCCCGCGCCGAATGCGCTCTTGCCCATGCCGCCAAACGGCTGCCGCAGCACGACGGCGCCAACAGTGGTGCGGTTGATGTAGAGATTGCCCGCGCCGATGCCGGCCTGCCATTCGCCCTGCTCGCGGTCGTCGAGGCTTTCAAGCGCGCTGGTCAGGCCATAGCCCGTCTGGTTCACGAGCGCGATGGCCTCGCTCAACTTCTCGAAACGCATCACGCCGAGCACCGGCCCGAAAAATTCCGTCAGGTGCGTACGGCTGCCCGGTTGCACGCCCCACTTCACGCCGGGCGACCACAGATTTCGGTTGTCGCCGACTTCCCGCGGCGGTACGGCCCACGACTCGCCGGGTTCGAGCGTCGTCAGTGCCATTTGCAAATCACCGCTCGGCGGCCGGATGATCGGGTTCACCTTAGTCTTCAAATCCCACGCCGGGCCGACGTGCAGACTCTCGACGGCTTCGCACAGCGAGCGTTTGAACTCCGGGTCGTCATAAACTTCCGCTTCGAGCAGCAGTAGCGACGTGGCCGAACATTTCTGGCCAGCGTGGCTGAACGCGGAGTGGACCACGTTCTTGATCGCCAGGTCGCGGTCGGCCAGCGCGGTGACGATCGTAGCGTTCTTGCCGCCGGTTTCCGCAGCGAGCGGCAGGTCGGGCTTGTCTCGCAACATCGCCAGCGCCGTGGCCGTGCCGCCGGTGAGGATCGCGGCATCGACCTGCGCATGCGCAACGAGCTTCCGCCCCTCAACGCCGCCGCTGCACGGGAGGAATTGAAGCACCCGCTTCGACACGCCGCCGCGCCAGAAGCACTGACACAATTCCCACGCGGCAAGCACGGTATCGGATGCCGGTTTCAGAATCACCGTGTTCCCCGCCGCCAGCGCCGCTGCGACGCCGCCACACGGAATGGCGATGGGAAAATTCCAGGGAGACACCACGACGACGGCGCCCTTGCCACGAGCCTCCAAACCGGGCAGTTCGGAAAAATGGCGCGCGGCATCCGCGTAAAACTCGACGAAGTCCACGGCCTCGCTCACCTCGGGGTCGGACTCGAAAATAATCTTGCCGCCATTGGCCATCGCCGCACCGATGAGGTCGGCGCGGGCGACGCGGATTTCGTGCGCCACGCGGCGAAGCACGGCTTGGCGCCCGGTAAACGAAAGCGCACGCCAGCCGTCGGGATCGGCGTCTGCGCACTGGACGGCGCGCTCGATGTCGGTTTGCGTTGCCTGCAGATACCGGCCCACGACGAAGCCCGGCCGCGAAGGGTCGAGGCAGTCCCGGTCCGCTGCAACCGATGCAAGAAGGCTCTCACCTCCGTCGAGGCGCGGACCGGAAGCAGGAGATGGAGCCTTGTCACGTCGGTTGCCACGGAAGATCTCTTCGCCGGCGACGACGAGTGGAATCTCGAGCGCGTTGACTCCGTGGCGCGCTTCCCATTTCGCGACAATGGCCTTCGCCCACCGGGCGTTGTGCGGCAGCGACCAATCGGTATCAGGTTCGTTGACGAAATTCTGCCGGCCGCGCGCGATGGGGTTTGGTTGCTCAGGAGGCAGGTTTCGATTCTGCGTTCGCCGGGGCGCGTCGCCCAACGTCGGAACCAGATCGAATGCGTCGAGGAAACCCTGTTCCAGTCGCTTCCAGTCGGGACTGTCCACCGCGAGCTTGAAGGCGTGACTCAGGAAGTTTTCCGGGCCGGTGTTCTCATCAAGCCGGCGGACGAGATAGCCGATGGCGTAAAGGAAATCCTCCTTCCGGCAAACCGGCGAGTAGAGCAGCAGGTTGACCAACAACTCGTGCAGCGCGCGGCGCTGGGGGTTCGCCATTCCTTCAAGCATCTCGAATTGCACGCGGTCCAGCGCGCCGAGTTCCTGCGCAAGGGCCAGGGAGTACGCCATGTCGAAGAGATTATGCGACGCGACACCCAGCCGGACGGCGGCGAGGTTTTCGGGTTTCATCCCCTCGTGAAGCATCCGCTTGAAGTTTGCGTCGGTCTCGCGCTTGGTTTTGAACGGCGCCTGCGGCCAGCCCTTGATGGACGCCTCGACTCGCTCCATCTCCATGTTCGCGCCTTTCACGATGCGGATGATCACCGGCGCGCCGCCGGTTTCCACGCGACGCCGCGCCCACTCGTTGATCCGGCGCTGCGTGGCGAACGAGTCCGGGATGTACGCCTGCAACGCAATCCCGGCGCTCACCGTTTGCAGGCCGGACCGTTCAAGTGTGCGCATAAACACCTCGGCGGTGAGGCTCA
>DATDFH010000250.1:0-3020 GCA_036522715.1 Verrucomicrobiia bacterium | reverse complement strand
GGAGAAGGCGCTCAAGGACAAGCTCGTCAACGAGCTGCTCTCGCAGCGCAAGGACTTGATCGAAACGCAGCGTCAGGCGGAGGCGGACATCGCGGCGCTGGAAGCGCGGCTGGAGAATCTCCACGCGCCGCTCCAGGCCCGGCTCGACGCTTACGAACAACGGATCGTCGAACTGGAGAAGGATCTTGCCACCCGCGGCGACGAGAACCGGGAACTCATCAGCGCGACCATCACGTTGATGAAACAGCGGCTCGCGGCGGAGAAGTCCGGTGGGCGGGTGACGTTCAACTGAGGTGGAAGTCTTCGCCGCTCAGCCCTTCGCCGCTTCCGCAAGCGTGGCCTTCGACTGGGTGCGCAACGCGCGCTCGTAGCATTCGAGCGCTTCACCGAAACGCTCGAGCCGGTTGAACACGCCGCCCTTGCCGAGGTGCGCCACGGTCAGCGTGTCGTCGAGCGCAAGCGCGCGATCGTAACTCTTGAGCGCCTCATCCATCCGGCCGAGTTTTTCGAGCACCTTGCCGCGCTTGACCAGCGCGTCGGTGTTGTTCGGATCGAGCGCGGCGGCTTCCTCGAAGCACGCGAGCGCCTCGTCGGCCTTGTCCATGTTGAGCAAATCCTGTCCGCGCGAGAGCAGCGTCTGCGCACGATCAGGAGCGGGCTTCGCCGAAGGTTCACGCTTGTCGGCGGCGGCGTCAGGCGCGGCCGTCGTGCTCTCAATAGGCGCGTCAGCCGCGGCAGCAGCGCGGTTTTCGAGGGAGCGTTCCAGTTCCAGGAACCTTTTTTCCAGCAGGCCCACGACGTTGAGCAGGCGCTCGTTCGCGGCGGCGGAAGTGGTGCCGGCGAGCAGCGCACGGGTTGGCGCTCCCTCGCCCAGCAACGCTGGCGCCGGTATCAGCGTCGGAAACGCGGCGAGCTTGTTGGTGGTGCGGAACAGAAACACGCCGAGGACGATCACCGCGAGAAATCCGGCGCCGGCGACCACCGCCACGATGGTGAGCGTGAGCCGGTTGGCCGCCTGCAACCCCGCCAGCTCGCGTTCGTGCCGCTCGGTCAGCGTCATCTCGATGAGCTTGAGCCGCGCGGCGGTGACGTCCTCGTTGTGTTTCGCGGAGACGGCCTGTTCGCGCAACAAGTCGATCGTGTGCTGGTTGAATTCGATTCGCGACTGAAGCTGGCGGAGCAACTCGGACGCCTCCGCCACGCCGACTTGCTCAGCGGCGGGAGTGGTCAAGGCGGCGTTGGTTCCCGGCTCGGCAGCCCATGCGATGGCGCCGACGAATAACGCGACCGGCACAAACGCAGTGATGGGGACGAAACGAAAAAACAATTTCATGGCGCGCAAAACTTCACAGCGAAGCTAGGAAACCGCGTCCGAAACACAAGGCGGAAAACAATTCGCTGCCGCGCCTACTCGACCACGGCCGCGACCCTCGCCGAAGTTCCGTGTGAGAGTTTCAACTTCGGCAGACTGAGCAGGCGCCTAGCTTCGCCGAGGAGGAACTTCGCGTCCATGAACGGCTGGTAGTTGATGTCCAGCCAGCGCACCGCGCCGTCGCCGTCGAGCAGGAACGTGCCGTGCAACGCGGTTTGCTCGAAGTCGTCGAAGCAGCGGTAGCGCTTGAAGACCCCCAGCGTCTCGTCCGAGACGAGCGGGAACGGAAAGCCGCCCTCGGGCTTGAGCTTGTCGAGCGAGAGCTTCAGCCCGGCGGGCGAGTCCTTGCTGACGGCGACGAGCGCGAGTCCGGCCTGCTTGAACTCCGCCGCCATCGGGGCGAACGCCTGGAGTTGCTGAATGCAGTGCAGGCAGCCGTTGCCAAGGTAAAAAATCACAATCACCGGCCGGCCGCGGTAGTCGGCGAGCGAGATTTTTTTGCCGTCGGCAGTTGGGAGCGTCCAGTCGGGCGCATGCGGTGGCGACCAACGATAAGGGCCGAGCGAGTCGAGGCTGGGACGCTGACCCACATCGGTCTGCCTGGGCGCGAGCAACTGCCACATGCGCGGCAGGCCCAGCGCGACGGCGATGTCGCCGAGGCGCGTGGTGATCGGGAGGTCGCGGTCGAGGTGGCCGGAAATTTTTCTGAGCAACGCGAAGTTGGCCTTCGCTTCGTTGGTCTTGCCGGCGCGGTAAAGAACTTCGACGTAGCGGGCGAGCACCGGGACTTCGTTCGTCGAACCTCGCACGGCATCGGCGGCGAGTTGCTCCGCCTTCGGCTTGTCACCGAGGCGGAGGTAGAGCGGGGCAAGGCGGTCCTTGGGCGCGTCGAGGGCGAGGGCGAATTGCTTGCGCGCCTCGTTGGTCCTGCCCTCGCTCAATGCGACCAGGCCGCGCAACTCGGCCAGCGCGCTCTCGCTCGGTCGGCGTGGCGGCGGGCCTTTGCGCTTGCCCTCGGTCGTCCTGCCGCGCGGTGACGCGACCGGCGCGGGCCGGCGCTCCGGTGAGTCGGGTTTGGACTCGTAACTTTCCTTCTGCTCACCGTCCGGCTCGCGCCTGCTGGCGGCGGGAGGATTGGTCGCAGGCTTCTCGTTCTTCGCGAGCAGTTCGAGCGCGAAGAGTTGATCGCGAAGCCGGTCGAGGTTGCCCTTGTGGAAATGCGCGAGGCCGAGGGTGGTGATGCGTTTGATTTCCTCCGCCGTACTGCCGCCGGCGGTGATGTAACCGGAGCGGTCCAGCGCGAAGAGGTCGTCCCACAACTCGTAGCGCACGAGCGTGTCGAGCAGGCGCGAGCGGCCGAAGCTGGCGCTGCCGCCGCGCTTGTCGAGCGTGTTGAATCTCGGGTGGCGCGGCAACTCGATCATGTTCTTCGCGAGATTAACGGCGTCATGCGCGCGGCCGACGAGGTTGAGGTCGCGGATCAGCCACTCGTTGTTGTGGGCGTAGTTGTGGATCTGGTCGGGCAACACCCAGTAACGCATCATGTGTGCGTGATCGACGCGGGCGCCGGCCTCCTGTTGCCACGCGGCGTCATCGTAGCGCTTGAGCTTCGAGAAGGTGTGGCCCGGCATGTGCCACATGTGGGCGA
>DATDFH010000249.1:0-8073 GCA_036522715.1 Verrucomicrobiia bacterium | reverse complement strand
GCCGTCGATCACGCGGTCGTGAATCTCCTTCCACTGCTCACGTGCCGCCGGAGTCGAAGCTTCCTTCACCAAGATCACCAGCGCGCGGCTCAACGGCACGCCAGCCGCGAGCAGACTCGAAAGCAAGCGCGTGAAATTTTCCAGCATCCGCGCGGTGACTTTCTTTCCGCTGCCAAAGGAGAGCTTGAACGACGGCGCGGCCGGGACGACGGTCGCTTCCGGAGCGGCATCCTTTTCCTTCAGCGGAGTTTTCGGCGCGGGCTTGGGCGCGCTTTTGGCCGGCGGCTTCGCGGTGTTGCCGTTGCGTTCGGCGAGGCGGACGGGGCGCAGGCCGCGACCTTCCATCTGGCGGAAGGCATCCTGGCGGCCGCCGGCTTCAAGCTCGCCCTCGATGAGCGAGCCGTCGCGCTGGAGCGCTTTGTATTGGAAGACGGGCATGACGAAGGCGGCGGGTCAGGCGCTCAACTCCGCAAGCGGGCCGGCCGCAGCGCCGTCCGTTTTCGCGGCGTCTTCCGGACGGACTTCGTGAACGCCGATGGGCCGGAGGCCGTGGAATTCCATCTGCCGATAGGCCTCCTGTTGCACGCCGGCATCCAGTTCGCCTTCGACGATGGTACCATCGTCTTGCAGTCCTTTGTAAGTGAAGTGTGGCATAGGTTGCTCCTTGATCAGGCCCGCGTGACAGCGATCCCCGCGGGAGACATGTCATCGCCGCCGCCTTTTTCATCGACGGTCGTGCGCGAAACTTCCTTCGCAGTGGTGACGCTCAAAACTTCCTCGACCGTGGTGATGCCCAGGCGCACCAGCCGCCAGCCGTCGTCGGCCAGCGTGCGCATCCCGGCGCGGCGCGCGGCGTCGCGGATTTCGTCGGCCGACGCGCTGCGCAGTATCAACTGTCGGATTTCGTTGTCTGAATCCATCCACTCGAAGATCGCGTGGCGGCCGTGGAAGCCGGTCTGGCGGCATTCGCGGCAACCGACCGAGCGGTAGGTGACGTGGCTCTTCGGGATGCCGAGCTTCACCTTGAACGCTTGCGCGGCGGGCGAATCATCGACCTGCTTGCAATGCCGGCAGAGCACGCGCACGAGGCGCTGCGCGAGCACGGCTTCCAGCGACGATGCGACGAGATACGGTTCAACACCCATATCGACGAGGCGCGTGCAGGCGCCGGGCGCATCGTTGGTGTGGAGCGTGGAGAAAACCAAATGGCCGGTGAGCGAAGCCTGCACCGCAATCTGCGCCGTCTCGGCGTCGCGGATTTCGCCGATGAGGATCACGTCGGGATCGTGACGGAGAATCGAGCGCAGCCCGCGCGCAAAGGTCAGCCCGGACTTCTCGTTGACCTGGATCTGGTTCACGCCCCGGAGCTGATACTCGATCGGGTCCTCGATAGTAATGATCTTGCGCTCGGCGTCGTTGATCGCGTTGAGCGCGGTGTAAAGCGTCGAGGTCTTGCCGCTGCCGGTCGGGCCGGTGACGAGGATGATGCCGTGCGGCAATTCGAGCACGTGCTCGAAGCATCCGGTTTCGCGCACGTCCATGCCCAGCTCTCCCATCCCGCGCAACGTCGAGTTCTGCCGCAAGAGCCGCATCACCACCGCCTCGCCGTGGAGCATCGGAATGATCGACACGCGGATGTCCACCTCGGCGTCGTCGAGGCGAATCTTGATGCGGCCGTCCTGCGGGAGACGTTTCTCGGCGATGTTCAGGTGGCTGAGAATTTTCACGCGCGACACGATCGCCGGCTGGAAGCGTTTGATCTGCGCCGGCACCGGGACTTCCTGCAAGACACCGTCGATGCGGTAGCGGATGCGCAACTCGTCCTCGAACGGTTCGAGGTGAATGTCCGACGCGCGCAGCTCGATGGCGTCCTTGAGCACCTGGTTGACGAAACGGATGATCGACGCGTCCTCGGCGGCGTTGTCGAGATCCGTATCCTCGTCCTTGTCCTCGTCCACGACCTGGAACGACGCCTCCTCGCCGAGCGTGTCGATGGTGTCGGCGCCGACGCCGAGGCGCTTCTTCATTTCGCGCTGGATCGCTTCAGCGGGCGCGAGCACGGGCTTGAGTTTCAAACCCGTCATTGTCTTGAGCGCGTCGAGTCCCTGCGTGGCGAAGAGGCGGCTGGTGGCAATCTCGACGGTGCCGTTGGTGCGGCGCAACGGGAGCAATTCCTCCTTGAGCAGCAGGCGCGCGGGGAACAGCGAGAGCACCTGCTTGTCCGGCTCCACGTCATCGAGCGACGTGAAGGCGACGCCGTATTCGCCCGCGAGCCAGCGGAGCACCAGCTCCTCGGTGGCCGCGGCGCCCTTGAAGGCGCGCGCGGCTTCCCGGGCGAGCATCTGCGCATCCGACGCGGAGAGTTGCCGGGCGGCGGTCATCCGCTCGAGCAACTCGCGCAGCGCTTGGTTCTCGGTGTCCAACTGGGTCATGCGGGCGTGGGTGGTTTACTTCAACAGACCGAACATCACGGCGACAGCTTCCTGGCGCACGCTGAGCACTTCGCGCAAATCAGCCTGGGCCTTTTCGAGCTTCACTTCGTTCGCCTTCCGCGCCTCGCGCAACTTGGCGAGCTTGGCTTTGATCTCGTCGTTGGGAGCTTTTGCCTCAAGTGCCTTTTGCAACTCCTCGGCCTCGGGGTTGCCGCCCTCGGGGCCGCGGCTGGTGCGGGAAGTGCGCGTGCCGCCGCCGGCATCGGGCGTGCCGCCGCCCGGAGGACCGCCGCGGAAAGCAAAGCCGCCACCGAAACCGCCGCCCGTGCCGCGCCGGGCTTCCGTGACCTTCTCGACGCGCTCCGAGATCAGCTTCCACTCGTCATCGTTCTTCACGTCGAAGGCTTCGCGCATCCGTTCGTTCATGCGCTGGCGCATGGCTTCGGGATCGAAGCCGCCACGGCCACGGCCGGGAGTGGTGCCCTTCTTTTCCCCGCCGTCCGTCTTGGGTTCAGCCTGGGCGTTGACGTGTGGCGCGCTGACCGCGAGCGCCAGCATGGCGCCGCCCAACGCGAGAGTTTGTCCGAAGTATTTCATGCGTGTCTGTGATTTGGGTTAATACGTTTTCCCCCACTTCCGACAACAAGCCGGCGCGGGCGTTTGAAAGTTAATGCAATCGACGTGCCACCGTGAAAAACCGCCCCTTTCCGCGTTCGCAACCCACTCCGCGCGCAATCACTGCTCAATTCGGATCGCGCCGCGCGCAAAACTTGCCCTCGCTTGAAGCGCGCACGCCGGCAATGCCAATGCGAGATCATGCAGGAACGTGAGACTCCAAAAAAAGTCCGGCCGGCGAAACCACTGGTAACGCCGGCCGGACGAAACCGATTACACGCTTACACGATGCGGCACTCGGCGAGGTCGCTCCATTCACTCCAACCGCTGGCGCCCAGCGCCGCCATGCGGAAGTAATGCACGATGCCCAGGCCCAGGCCCGTCATGGTGAACTTCGACTTCGTTCCACTGTAGGCGGGCGTCCATGGACCGGCGGCGTTGGTGGCGTATTCGCCCTTGTAGCTGCTCGCGCCCCGGACCTTGTTGCAATGACCGTCGGCTTCACCCGTGTGATCACCGGTGCTCACGGTGAAGTTGCCCGGACGCGCCAGTTCACCCACGGGCGCACTCTCGCCCTTGATCGGGAGATTGGCCGAGACCAGCATGTCGCGATCACCCTTGCTGACCTTCTCGCAATCCTTCTTCGCCCCGCGCAAGACTTCGCGGACGCCTTCCAGCGCCGTGGCCTCCGCCGTCTCGATGATGGCTTGCGCCGCCAGCCCGGCGGCCGTGTTCGCCACCGCCGTGTCATACGTGGCAACCGCTGCCCCGACATCCGCCCCGCTCGGATTGGCGGCCGGAAAATTTGCATTCCCCGTCAATCCCATCTCGACGCTGACCGCGAGGGTCCGCGTCTCTTCCGGAGTTTTCTCATCCAACTTCAGAGCTACTTCAGCCAAGTGGCCTTTCCGCCCACCGTCCGCCGGCGCGCCCGCTGACCGGTATCTTAGTCCCGTTCCGTAACGTGCGGAGGGATCACCGTAATGTGGCGCCATGAGAGGTGGACTTGGTTCGCGCGGAGCCTGCGCGCCTGCCAATGGCGATGCAAAGGTTATTCGCGAATACTTTTTGCGGCGTGATCCGCCCGGCCGTGCCCGAGGCGTGTCCGCTCGCGAAGAAGGAGTGTGCCTCCGGACAAAAGGCGTGCTCCTTCGAGCCGACGGGTACGCCCCCGCGCAAATGGAACATGCCCACGGCGCAAAGGAGTCCTCCCGCGCGAAAAAGGAATCCACCCCCGGCCCGGACGAGTCCTCCCCCGTTCAAAAGGCACATGCCCCGGCGCCGGCGAGTTCTCCCTCGCGGAGAAGGAGTGTGCCGGCGACCAAAAGGAATGTGCCCCCGACCGAAAGGAGTCCTCCCCCAGCGGAAAGGAGTCCTCCTTTTTTCCAGGGGGACATGCCGCCGGTGAAAACGGACATGGTTTTTGAGCCGGAACCGGCCATTTTCCGCGAAGCCACGACTCATTCTACTTCGGAAGAGGCTGTTTCAGAGCGACTTGCGCTCCTTTTCAGCGAATAAGCTTGGTTTGGTCAAAATGCGCCATAGGGTCGAATTCCACTATGCCCATCGACCTCACTCACCCCCTAAACGGCGACCTCATCGACGCCGACATCCTGCGCAACAACTTCATCGGCCTCGATCAAAAGATCGACAGCACCCTCGTCGGCCCGCCCGGCCCAGCGGGCGACAAGGGCGATAAAGGTGACAAGGGCGACACCGGTGATCCGGGCGGACCGCAAGGTCCACAGGGCGATCCGGGGCCGCAAGGGCCGGGCGGTTCACAAGGCGATCCGGGGCCGCAAGGCCCGCAGGGCGATCCCGGTGGTCCGCAAGGGCCTCAAGGTGAGAAAGGCGATCAAGGCAACCCCGGCGCGGATGGTGTGGACGGCGCGCCCGGCGAAGTGAGCAACCAGCAGTTGAGCGACGGCCTCACCGCCACCCTCGGCACCGCTGCCGCCGCTGCCGCCGCGAACAGTTCCGCCAACACCAACAGCGTGGATTTGATCGACCCGTCCGGTTTCAGCGACCCGCCCACGCTGGCCGACTTGCTGACGGTGGTGACCAAGCACAACGACCTTGTCATGGCGATGCGGCGGTGAGCCGCCCACCCAGCAGGAGATGCGCGACTTCCGCGATTACCAGGAAGCATTTCGGCAGGCGTTGATGCGGTGACCACCGCCGCCGCTTGGAACAGTTCTCAACAACACCCGAACCACCAGCACTTTGAGCCACTTGTTTTCGGAATAATTCTTTACGGAAATTGGTCGCTCTGGTTTCATAAAATTGCGTTAACTGCAAGACCTGCCCAAATTGGCGGTACAAGTGGCCATTCACGCGTTGCGCTTTGATACCAATATTAGCGAAAGAGAATGCGAAACCCTTATTCCCATGTTCGGATTCGGAAAACGCAATAAGGTCGACGCGGCAGTCGAGATGATAGCGACTGCCGGAGGAGTGATATCCCAGTGCTTTCAGGATGAGACAACCCTCCAATGGAAGCACGCCAGGCGTTGGAGCGCGTACTGCGGAACGATACCTGCCTTCACCTTTGTTGTAGTAATTCAAGAAGCACTCAAAAGCGGTTCGGTGCCTCCATCATCAGTACAACAGTCATTTTTCAAGTCTATTGAGGACACTCTTTTCAAGCTATACGAACGAGACCGTGAATCGCACATGGTGCTGATTCGAGAGTGTCTGCCGCTGGCCTCTGAGCGCCGCGGAGTCTGTGAGGTTTTCGGCGTGGACGAGAACACCCGTGTTACCATGGATGACGTTCTAGGGCTTATCTTTCAGAATCGCTTCCGCAGATATAAAACGGATTGGGCGGAGGGCCTTCTGTACTCAGGGAATGATGGTATCGCAGAATATGCTGCGATGCGTCTCGTCGCTGATTTGACCGGCATTGCGACGCCGCAGTCCCTTGCCGGCCATACTGCTAAGGAACTCGGCATCATGGCCTACGGGAGCGCGTTGGCCCCCCTCACCGGATTTGCATCAGCTTATGCCCGAGAATGCGCCTAACAAATTCGGTCGAGCGAATCTCAGCACCGCTACTTCGCTAGACACCGGGCGGCAATCCGGACGCGCCGTCCTCCGTCGCCCGTTGCGGGCGGGCGGCGGTCGCTCACCTCGATAATTAGAAGCGAACTACCATGCCCCATCGACGCCAAAGCCCGGAGGAATTCGCCGAACTGTTCGCCGAGACTATCCGAGACGCTGCGCCCCACTTCGCAACTTTCAAGCGGGAACTCAACCTTGACGCGCCCGAATACGCTCGCCTCCTGTTCACTTCGTTGTTGTTTCCCCTTTCAGCCAGTCACAGTATTGCGGTTGCGCAACCGGGTACCCCATTGGCCGCCATAATCCCGAAGGCGCATGATGTTTTTCTCTCCAAACTCCGCAATCCGGACCAACTGGTAACCCTTGGAGATTACGTCATCTGGCGTATCGAGCGTGACGCGATTTCCAAGGTGTTGTATGAGCGGTTCAGCCAATCGGTTGATGCTGCCCGCTTCGCGAGTCACCAAATCGGCTATGGCCTCATGGCACACATCGTATCAGACGTTCGCAAGCGCACATTCCTCATGGACGCCGAGTATGGCTCTGGAATGGCATCCAGTGGGCAGCCGAAAGATCGTCTGATGGGAGCACTCATGTGGGTGGCCACGAGTTTTACGCGCTATGTCCTCACGATCGACCCGACAAATCCTCAGAACACGCAAGCGACCGTCGATCGGTATAGGACGAGTATCGCATTCGCGTGCCAAATTGTGGGTGACATATATTTCCGCCTTGTCCAAGAGTGCAAGGCCGCGCACACCTAGGGGAAAATATACGCAGGCCACGGGAGACGGCTTCCACGGTCAGGCGCGCCGCTCCGCGCGCGCCGGGCAATGCGGAATTTATTTTTCGTCGCCCGGGAGCGGAGGATTGGCGGGAACACGGGACAGGATTTCATCCACGCGCGGCCAGTTCACGCGAGCAGCCCGTTCGGCGATGCTGGGGCGCGCGGGCGCGGCGGCGATTTGCGCGGAAAGCGCGGCGGCGACGACTTGATCCACGCTGACCTTTTGCTGGTCGGCGAGTTCGTTGGCTTGTCGCACGAGCGAATCCGGTATGTCCACTTGCAAAGTCATCTTACGCGGCCATGAGTATCGCCAGAAACTCGCCGGGTTTCAAGACCTCAATCCCGATTTGGGCCGCGGGCGACAAATGCCGCCAGTTGTGCGTCACAATGCGGTTGGCCGCCGACTCGGAGGCGAGTTGCACCAGCGGCTCGTCGTCGGGGTCTGACAAAATCGGCCACCAACCGGGCCGCAACGGACATTCCTCGGCGCGGGCGCAGATGGCGTTCAAGAGTTCGTCCACGTCCTCCAGCCTCAAACCCAGTCCGGCGGTTTTCGACTTTAGGATTTCCTCATATTCGTGAACGAGATGATTGCTCACGACGGCCGTCCATTCTCCTGCGCGCAACCGGTGGAAGATTTCGAATGAAGCTCCCAGGCGCGAGTGCAGGGCGGCGTAGAGCACGTTGGTATCCATCACGGCGCGCAGCGGCATCCGCGCATGATTCAGCGAACCTTTCTGGCGGTCAATCGCGCTGTTTCGTGAAGGGGCCTGAAGGGGTCGTCAAGGGGTCGGTTCCGCTCTTTTAAGCGAGGGTTAAAACAATTGGAACTGGCGCTCATATCCGCTCGCGGAGATTCGCCGCCGCGTCGCCGTTGTTCCCCCTGAGTTGCTCCGCCTCGTTCCGCCTGCGAAATCAGGACACTACCCAGCACACTTCCTCCTTGCCGCCGTTGTGAAGGGGTGAAGAGGTCAATCCCAACTATTGACAGCGCCTGAGAAGAGGTCATTCCACCGATTTCAGCGACTTCACCGCGTAGAGATGCGTCACGGTCGCGACGTAGAGCACGCCATTCGCAGCGGCGGCGGTGGCGCTGATCGGGGCGCCGAGTTCGACGCTCCCCAGGATTTTCTTCTCCCGGCTCGCGGCAAACACCCAGAAGTCACCGCGGCGCGAGCC
>DATDFH010000248.1:0-2778 GCA_036522715.1 Verrucomicrobiia bacterium | reverse complement strand
CACGCGCGGCGGACCGTGGCGCGGATCGCTCTCCTCCTTCACGCCGCCGTTGAACATCAACGGCACGGAATAGACGGCGGGGGAAAGTTGAGGCGCGGGAATCTCGCCTTTCGTCCAGGCACCGTAGGCCGAGCCCGAGCGGAACCAGATCGCCACAATGCGCTCCGGGTGCAGCGTGAGCATCAGGCTGGACCAGAACCCGCCGCCGGAATGTCCCCAAAGGCACCACGGAACTTTTTCCAACTCGCCGTGGCCCGATTGCTTCGCGAGATCAGCGAGCGACCTGAGAAATGTTTTGTCCGAACCGTTGCGCGGGTCGCACCAGAGGCGGCAGTTGTCCTTCTCGCCCATCTGATACGACGGCACGAGCAGCGCGCAGTCCCATTTCTTCGCCAGCGCCTGCCAGTGGAGGTCGTGCGCGCCCGGCACCGCGCCCTTCCACGATCCGACGCCGCAGCCGTGCTGATGCACGATCACGCCGCGGAGCGTCTTCACGCCGTCGGGAATCCAAAGGCGATACGCGACGTCGTAAACCAGTTCGTTGGTGTTCTTCGAGCCGGGATAGGTGACTTCAAAATACTGGCCGGCGGCGAAGGAGGAAATTGAGCCGCAAAGAGTGAGGAGGGCTGCAACGAGCGCGGCGCAAACGAGGCGCAAACGGAATGACTTCATGGCCGGCGAGGCTGCCACGCCATTTTCAAAATGAACACGCCGAAGTTTTCACTTCACGTCGTCGTTGCCCCGCCACCCGGCAAAAATCTTCGCCATCGCCTGCACACGCTCGGGCTGTTGCTTTGCCAGGTCATTCAATTCGGTGCGGTCTGTGGCGAGATCGTAGAGTTCCCACGGGCCGCTCTTGGCGGAGACAAGTTTCCACTGGCCGACGCGCACGGCGCGGCAGCCGGACGTTGCCCAACAAAGCGAGTTGTGCCCCTCACGTTGGCCGCCCTTCAACACCGGCATCAAGCTGCGACCCGCCAGCGGCAACACGTCGCGACCTCCGAACTGCCGCGGATATTTCACCCCGGCCACGTCGAGGCAAGTCGCTGTGATGTCCGTGATGTGAGTGAGTTCGGACGAGATGGAGCCGGCCTTCGCGACCGCGCCCGGCCACCACACGATGAGCGGCGAGGCGATACCGCCCTCGAAGTTGGAGTTCTTGTGATCGCGGAATGGCGTGTTCGCCACATTCGCCCACGCAGGTCCGGCGGTGACGAAGTTGTCAGCCGGGCCAGGCTGGAGGTCGGGCGTGTTGCCGACTCGTGTGGGTGTTCCATCTGCGCGCCAGGTCTGGCCCGGCTTGTCCACCTGCGAGGTCATCGGCTGGTCGGACGCGCCGTTGTCGGACAGAAATAGCACGAGGGTATTCTTGTCTGCGCCTGCGCGGCGCAGCGCCTCCATCACGCGGCCCACGCTTTGGTCGAGCGAATCAATCTGCGCGGCGTAAACGGCCATGCGCTCCGCTTCCCAGTCCTTGAACTTCGCGTCCGCCCACGCCGGCGCGCGCGGATCGCGGGGCGAAAGCTTGGTGTTCGCGGGAATCAATCCGAGTTCAATCAGCATTTTGTGCCGCTGCGCTCGTGTCTCGTCCCAGCCGAGCTTTCGGTAGAGCTCTCGATACTTCGCGATGTCCTCCGGCTTGGCGTGCAACGGCCAGTGCGGGGCATAGTGGGCCACGTAGAGGAAGAACGGCCGGTCCTTCGCCGCCGCTGCCTCGCCGATGAACTTCTCCGCGAAGTCGGTGATGAGATCAGTTTTGTAACTGCCCACCGGCGGAATCGCGAACGGCTGGCCGTCGCGGAAGAACGGCGTGTTGCGCACCTCCTTGAAATAGTTTCCCGGTCCCGTGTGGCCAGTGCTGCCGAGGTAGCGGTCCACGTACTTGCTGATGTTCGCCGGTTCGTGCCAGTTCTCCGCCGTCACCATGTCGAGCCGGCCCACCGCGCACGTCGCGTAGCCCGCGCGCTTGAGCAACTCGAACGCCGTCACGCAGCGGTTGTTGAGCAGTCCGGTCCAGTTGAACATGCCGACCTGATGCGGGTGCAACCCCGTCATCAGTGCCGCACGCGACGGGCCGCAGAGCGCGCAGTTGTAAAACTGCGAGAATCGCATCCCGCCCGCTGCCAGCTGGTCGAGGTTCGGCGTCTGGACTTCGCCGCCGTAACAGCCGAGGTCGGAGAAGCCCATGTCGTCGGCGAGGATGAGGACGATGTTCGGGCGCGACGGTGCTCCTGAGGCAGAGCTCAAAGGACAAAGAGCAAAGATCAAGGGAAGAACCAATAGCCAATGGCCAATGCCCGAAACCAGACGCGACCGTGCCGGCATTGGAGCTTGAAACCTGGAGCTTCCCTTGATCTTTGCTCTTTGAGCTTTGAGCTTCATTTCTTCTTCGGCGGCGTCATGCGCTGTGGTTCGCTCGCGTCGCGCTTCACGTCCATCATCCAACTCTGAAACGCAGCATCGAGGCGCGCGAGGTCGCCGGGGCGCTTCGCTGCAAGGTCAGTCGTCTCACCCGGGTCGGCGGCGAGGTCGTAGAGCTCCCAAGGAGCGCCAGCTTTCGGGCGGACGAGTTTCAAGTTGCCGTCGCGCAGGCCAAAGGCGGCGCCGTAGTTGAATGCGAGCCGTTGGTGCAGCGAGGTCGCGGCTCCCGTCAGAGCGGGGAGGGGATTGCGCCCATCGAGCACGTGGTCTTTCGGCAGCGGCAATCCGGCGGCGGCGAGGCAGAGCGGCAGCACGTCGAGGTGCGAGAGCATTTCCTTCGAGGCGGTGCCGGCCCTG
>DATDFH010000247.1:0-9412 GCA_036522715.1 Verrucomicrobiia bacterium | reverse complement strand
ATGGGGAGACGAACGTCATCTCCGGCACCACGAACATTACGATGGCTGTCGTAACCATAGGCTCCAGCGGCTCTCACACTGCGCTGATTCTCACCAACGCCGCGTTGCTTACCAACACGGCGAAATGCGTGATCGGCGATCACCTTGGCGCCGACTCCAATTACGTCTGGCTCACCGGCTCCAACACGGGCTGGCTGATGATGCGGGGGCAAATGTACGTCGGCTACGGCGGCGCCGGCAATCAATTGATTGTAAGCAACGGCGCAACGGTCCTAAATGGGTTTGGTGGCTACCTCGGCTACGGCTCGGGGGCGAACAACAACGTGGCGGTAGTGACGGGCGCCGGCTCGGCATGGAGTACCTCCGTGCTCTACGTGGGCTTGGACGGTTCCGGCAACAGATTGGTGGTGAGCGACGGCGGGGTGGTGCGGGACATCGGCGGCTTTCTCGGCCGTTATACCAGTGGCAATGAAGTTGTGGTGACGGGCGCGGGCTCGCTCTGGAGCACTGATACGAATCTCTACGTGGGCTTCGAGGGTTCCTACAACACATTGGTGGTGAGCAACGGCGGCACGGTTTTCGCCAGCAACTTGGTCAGCCTTGGGGATGGTTATATTCGCAGCGCCAACCGCATTATCACTGACGGCGGAACCTTGCGCGTGGCGAACGCAGAAGCCTACGGCGTGTTTGAAATCTCCAATGGCACCAACCAGCTTTGCTCCGGCCTGGTTGAAGTGGATCATTTGTTGATGACCAGTACGAACGGCGTCTTCGAGTTCAACGGTGGTACGCTGCGCACGAAACGCACGGTCGTTGGTAATGGGAAACCCTTTATCGTCGGCAACGGCGTATGCGCGGCCACGCTCCAGTTGCTGGGCGGATCCCCCAACTACGCCACCCACATTTTCACCAACGGCCTGCTCATCCAGACCAACGCCACGCTCACCGGCACCGGCACGATCAACGGCGCCCTGACCAACTGCGGCACGATCTTCCTCACCAACGCCGATCTGATGACGTTCAACGGCCCCGTGGTGAACAAAGGCGTGATCGTCGCCGTGACGGGCCTGCCGCACTTTAACTCCACCTTCACCGACAACGGCCTCGTGATCACCACCTTGAGCATCCGGTCCGAGGACATCTCCGTGGCCGGGAGCGACGTGGTGCTGCGGTTCAACACCGTGTCGAACCGCGTGCACGAGATTCAGGCGAGTTCCAATCTGACCGGCGGTGCGTGGCTGTCGCTGACCAACGGAATCATCGGTACCGGCGGTCCGATGACTTACACCAATGCCGGCGGTGCGGCGGCCAGCAACCGCACCTACCGCATCAAGCTCGTCCCGTGAGCGAGCGTAGGAGCCGACGTAAGGAGGCTCACTTCAAACTCGGAATGCGGAACACGGAACAGGGAGAACGCCAAGAGCGAGCCTCCTCACGTCGGCGGCTACGCGCTACTTCGCCGGGGGCTTGAAGGAGAAGGTGGTGCGAATCTTCGACTCGACCTGCGCCGGGGTCCGGTGGGTCGTGTTCGCCAGGCCCGCGGCCATGCCGGACATGAACGCGGTGGCAGAGGACGTGCCGACGACCATGTAGGCCTTGCCGTTGAAGGTCACGATGCTCGTGCCTGGGCCGACCACATCGACGAACCCGCCGTAGTTGGCGTAGTAGGCGAGGTTGCCGCGCTTGTCGCCGGCGGTGACGGCGGTGACTTCGGGATAGGCGGCGGGATAGGTCGGCGCGGTGGTCGGCGTGTTGCCAGCAGCGGCGAAGAAGATTACGCCCTGATCCCGCGCGTTCTGGATCACGGTCTGGAGAATCTTGCTGTCGCCGGAACTGCCGAGGCTGAGGTTGATGATGGTGGCGCCGTTCTCGATGGCTTTCGAAATTCCCCAAGCGACATCGAAGGTGCTGGTGTTTTCATTCGGGCCGTAAACGTCCACGGGCAGGATGCGCACGGGGCTGGAGTTGCCGTGGTCTTCGCTCGCGATAGCCAGTCCGCGCAGAATCGTCTCGGCCATCGAGGAGCCGTGCTCGGGCGTGGAACTTTGCGGCGTGAAATCGGAGCCGACGGACAATGCCTTCAGGAGGAATGCGTCGTAGGCGGGATCGAGCCGCTGCATCGCCGTGTCAATCAACCCGACGATGAGCCGGCTGGAGTCGGTGCTGGCGGTGGGCTTGAGCGAGAAGGGCAGGGCGGAACTGGCGGCCAGCGGCTCGGCGGCGATGGGGTGTTCGATGGAGTAATTGTCGTCGATGCCGGCAACAAGGTTGTTGTTGGCGAGATCGTCCCGCGCGGCTTTCGCGGCGGCTTCGTCGTCCAACTGGAGGCGGTAGGCGTTCTGGCCGTTGATGCGGCCGGTGATTTTCGCGCGAAGGCTGCGCGCGAGCGCGTCGGCATCGGCGCCGGGCTTGAGGGTGAGGATGAGTTCGTTGGCGATGCGTTTGTCGGAGGATTTTTTCGAAGCGGCGGGCGCGATACGGCGCGTGGCTTCCTGTGCGTTGGTGCGGAAGACGAAGAGTTTCGCGGGCGCGCGCTCGCGTGGAAGCAGGGCGTAGTTGAGGTCGCCGAGCAGGCGGCCGAGCGCCTGGCCGACGGGCAGGTCGTGGAAGCGGGCGTTGACGGTGCGTTGCGCGTCCGGCTCGACGTAAATCTCCCAGCCCGTCACCGCGGCGATTTGCGCGAGCAGCTCATCGAGCGACCAGTTGGTGATCTGGGCGTCGAGGCGGTTTTCGACCGGGTGGAACTGGAGGGCGTTCTCCGCGCGCGCAGTCTGCGTAATGGCAAAGACGCAGGCGGCGAACAGGATTGAAACCGTCAGTCGGCGCAGCGCAATCATCGTCATCACTCTACTGCGAAACACCGACGCGGTAAAAGCGTTGCGTTTGGGTGGGCGGAAGGTTGGTTTCGGTCCATGCGCTGCCGGTGGAATTTATCGGCACCTTCGTGTCGCGCAAGAGGAAGGCATTGGACATCGCGTCGGCAGAGAGGATGTCGTAACGGCGGCCGGCGATGCCGGGCCAGAGAAGCTCGATGAGGTCCGGCCCGAGGATGCACAACGGAATCTGTTTCTCAACACCGACGAGGCGCGTGACGAAGTTGGTGGTGCGATATTTCTGCCCGCCGGCCGTCGTGACGACCGCGTAGAACGGATGCAGGCCGGCTCCGAGATCGAGGCCGTTGATGGCGAAGCTGGCGCTATTCTGATTCGTCGCCGCGCCGATGCGCCCTCCGGTGGAGAACAGCTCGATCAGCGCGATGCTGGACTGGTTGGCGCTGACGTTCACGGTGAACATCGCTTCGACCGCGGTTGTGGTGTCGGCGTTCACCGGCGCGAGAGTGGCGGTGAGCGCGGAGTTCTGAATCCACACCGGCACCGTGGCGCGCGTCTGCGTGTGGACGTGCGTGCCTTCATAAGCGACGGCGGTCAGTTCGTGAAACCCATCGGCGAGGTTCGTGGTGTTGAGCGCGAAGGCGATGGTTTGATTGGTCGTGCCGGCCGAAAGGTAAAAGTGATTGCGCGGTTGAAGGTCGGCGAGGTTCTCATCGAGTGCGTTGATGCCGGCGGGCGACACCGACATGCCGGCGCTGGCGACGAACGCAACTGTGATTTCAGCCGGGCCGCGGCCCAGGGTGCGGGCGGTCAGATTGAAAAGCCCAATCCCGGCGTAGTCGAAAAAATCCTCCGCCACCAAGCCGTCGGCCGCCTGCAGCGCGGGCGCCGCGTTCATCAGCGCGAGCAGTTGCTGAGTGTGACTTGCGGCGCTGATTGTGCCTGATGAGTTGGTCGCGGCCAGGGTAACGATGGTCCCATTGGTCTTGGTGACGGTCACCTGCAAGATACTGCCCAAGGTCGAGCTGCCAGTGATCTCGTAGCTGCGCTGCCCGTAGGCAAACGTATCGAGGAAGTTGGTGTGGCTGGCGACGCCGAACGTCGTGAGCACAGCGCCGGAGCCGACCGCCGTAGTGATCGACGCTGAAAGCTGGTTGCCCGTCTTCGTGGTGTCGGTCGAGCGCAGGACGATGCGATCACCCGACGCGGTCGCATCGACCAAGGTCTGGTTGTGGTAGGGAAGGGAATTGAGGCTGGTAGCGAGGTCCTCAGTGATGGACTTGAGCGTCGTGGCGACCGGGACCGTGTAGGTGCGCGAGCGCCCATTCAACCGCACTGTGATCGTATTGTTCTCGCGCGGGGAGATGTTGGTGATGGTTTGCAGCAGCTTGCCATCGAGGAACAGGTCGATCTGCTGTAGCGGCCGTTGCGTGGTGGTGGAGGAGATTTGCAACGACAGATTGGTCATGCCCTGCAACACGGCGTTCGACGCGAGGCCAATCCACTGCACGTTGCCCGGCGCGCGGAACGGGGCGGCGAGCGGCTCGGCGACGAGGATGCCCTGATACGGCGCGATGAGGCTCTGGTAGTAACACTCGGCGAGGCTGAAGCCGCGCGCCTGGTAGAAGTAATTTTGCGGCGAAGGAAATTTCTTCAGGTAGTTGCACGGCTCGGTCACGGTGCCGTAGCTCCCCGCGGCGCCGGCTTTGATGAATTCCAAGGCCGTGGTCTGGCCGACGTTTTCAAACAATGTCCCCCCATACGACGTGAGGCTGTCGGCCATCGCGCCCGGAACAAACGTGTTGCTCGACGCGGTGAAGGAGGCGAGTCCGGTTTGAAAGCCGAGCACGTTTGTGAAACCTGCGACGTCGTCGGTATTCGTGCGCAACAATGCGTAACCGCCACGCACGCGCGCGTCAAAGATCGCGTCGTCGAAAAGGCTGTAGCGCACGTTGCGAAACCAGTCGCTGGTTTTGGCCAGTATCACCGGCTGCGCCGGAAATGATCCGTCGCTGTTGACGCCCGCATCGACGAGACGTTGCGCCTGAGCGAGCGTCTCCGCTGTGATCATCGTGGCGAGGAAAGAGTAGCCCGGAGCGCTGGTCGGTTGCGCAAGGCGGAAGATTTCCTCGGAGCCGGCGTAGGAGTTGGTGGAGTTGATCGCGAGAGAACACGGCGGATGCGGGTCGGACTTGAATCCGTAGAACAACGCGGCGGTCGTCGAGTTGTAACCCAGTCCGGGATTCTGCACGCGATAGGGAATGTCCATCGAGAGCACGACGTAATCGATCTGGTTGCTCAGGCCGCGGTCGGCGAGCATCGCGAGAAGGGGATTGAGCAGGACGTTGGTGAAGTCGTTGAGGGACCACTCGATGTTGCCGCCGGGCCAGTTGATGCGGAGAAGATTTTCCGGCGGCACCTGGCGGCGTTCGGCGTAGTAGTTGCCGAGCGCGACCGAGTTGCTGCTGGCTTGGTTGACGATGATCGCGACGTTGAGGCCGCTGCCGCCGGCTGAGGCGGGTCGCGGCGAAACGGCCAACGCGAGCAGGAGCCAACACGCGCTCCAACGCGTGGCGCGATTGAACAGAGTCGGTTGAGCGGCAGTGGTCATGCGGTTTGGCCGGTTAAGAGAGCACGCGAAGAGCCAAAAAACCAGCGACTTCCGGGCAGTTTCGGCTTGCGAAGCGCCCGGTGGATTTGTTACGAGTGTCGCCACTCTTATGGCTGCCATCGGGCGTTTCCAGAAAGGCGATGACACATTTTACGCAAAAGTGGTGGACGGCGAGTTGTTCCGTCTCCACGGCGACGTGTTCGGATCGCCCTCGTTCGACAAGAAACCCATGCCCTTGCGCGGGGTGAAGACACTCATCCCGGTGATACCCTCCAAAGTCATCGCCGTCGGGCTCAACTACGCCGACCACGCGCGCGAGTCAGGCAAGCCGTTGCCCAAGGAGCCGCTCTTCTGGCTCAAGGCGCCCACGTCGCTGATTGCGGACGGTGGCAAGGTCGAGGTGCCGTTCGCCAATCACCGCACCGACTTCGAGGCCGAGCTGGCCGTCGTGATCGGCCGGCGCATGCGCAACGTCACGCCCGCCGCGGCGGCGCGCTACATTTTCGGCTACACCGCCTCCGAGGACATCAGCGACCGCACGATTCAGCAAGCCGAGAGCCAGTGGGCGCGCGCCAAGTCATTCGACACCTTCACGCCGCTTGGGCCGTACGTGGAAACCAAGATTGATCCGCACGATCTCACCATCCAACTTTTCCAGAACGGACAGCTCCGGCAGAACTCGAACACGAGCCAGCTCATCTTCAACTGTTACCAGTTGGTCAGCTTCATCTCGACGAACATGACGCTGCTGCCCGGCGACGTCATCCTCACCGGCACGCCCAGCGGCGTCGGCCCCATCGAATCGGGCGACCGCCTCGAGGTGCGCATCCAAGGTTTGGCGCCGCTGGTGAACACGGTGAAGTAAGGCGGCATTCCGCTTCCCCTATTGGAGAGTTAACAGCTTGATTCACGGGTTGGATTTCCCGACCCTGCCGCTCCATTTTATGCGCTGGTCCCAAGCCTTCATCCCCACGCTGAAAGAGGCCCCCGCCGAGGCGGAGATTCTTTCGCACAAGCTCATGCTCCGCGCCGGCCTGCTGCGCAAACTCGCGAGCGGCGTTTACACCTTCCTGCCGCTGGGTCTGCGCGTGCTGCGCAAGGTCGAGCAGATCGTCCGCGAGGAGATGGACCGCGCCGGCGCGCTCGAAGTGCTCATGCCCGCCCTCCAGCCGCCGGAAATCTGGCAGCAATCGGGCCGGTACGAGAGTGCCCGCGACGTGCTTTACAAGGTGCGCGACAACTCGAAGCGCGAGTGGGTGCTCGGCCCCACGCACGAGGAAGTCATCACCACGCTCGCCGCGAATGAAATCAGTTCCTACCGGCAACTGCCAAAAAATTTCTACCAGATCCAGGTGAAGTTCCGCGATGAAATCCGCCCGCGCTTCGGCCTGATGCGCGCGCGCGAGTTCATCATGAAGGACGCCTACAGTTTCGACGTGAGCGATGACGCGGCGATGGCGAGCTACCAGAAAATGTATGACGCCTACACGCGCATCTTCGAGCGGTGCGGTTTGAAGACCTTTCCCGTCGAGGCCGACACGGGCGTCATCGGCGGCAGCCATTCGCACGAGTTCATGGTGCCAGCGGAGACGGGAGAGAACGACGTGGTGTATTGCGAGGCCTGCGGCTACGCGGCGAACATCGAGAAGGCCACCAGCGGTGTTCCGGCAACCGCTGCGCGCGAGGCCGGCCCCGCCGTGGAAAAGTTTCCCACGCCGGGGGTGGTCACGATCGAGGCGTTGAGCAAGGCGCCGTACAGCGTGCCGGCCAACCGCCAGATCAAGACGCTGGTTTACATTGCCGATTCCAAACCGGTCCTGATGCTCGTCCGCGGCGACGACCAGTTGAACGAGACGAAATTCATGGCCCGGACCGGAGCGGTGGCGGCGCGGCCCGCGACACCGGAGGAATGCTTCGCCACGCTGGGCGCGAAGCCCGGCTCGCTCGGCGCGGTGCGGAATGTTCCGGCGGATGTGCGCATCCTTGCCGACGAGCGCCTGCGCGGCGCCAACGACATGACCACCGGCGCGAACGAGGACGGATTCCATTTCCGCAGCGTCTCGATCGAACGCGACATCAAAGTGACGCAATGGTGTGATCTCCGCACCGTCAGCGCTGGCGAGCCGTGCGCAAAATGCGCGAAGCCACTCAAGATCCGCCGCGCCATCGAGGTCGGGCACGTGTTCAAGCTCGGCACCAAGTACAGCGAGAAGCTCAACGCCTTTTTTGTTGATGAGTCCGGCCAGCGCCATCCGTGCGTAATGGGTTGCTACGGCATCGGCGTCACGCGCACGATGCAGGCGGTGATCGAGCAGTGCAACGACAAGGACGGCATCATCTGGCCGCTGGCCGTCGCGCCGTATCAGGTGCTCATCACCCCGCTCTCGGTCGCGTCCGACAGCCAGGCGATGAAACTGGCTTTGCAGTTCCACGGCGAACTCACACAAGCCGGCGTGGAGGTAATCCTCGATGATCGCGACGAACGGCCCGGCGTGAAGTTCAAGGACGCGGATCTCGTGGGCTTTCCGATCCGTCTCGCACTTGGCGAGAAATCGCTTGCGAAGGGCGAGGTGGAAATCAAGCGTCGCGGCGGCGAGTTGCGGCCGGTGAAGATTGAAGAGGCCGTCGCGGAAGTGTTGAAGCTTGTGCGGAGTTGATCTGTTGCCGCCTGAAGACCTGCGGCCTTCCTAGTTCTTTCCCATCGCCTCGGCGACGCTGACACGGAGGCCGTTGAGCGTGACGGGTTTGCTCATCACGACATCAACGCTCTGCGGCTTTTGGCCGGTTGCCTTCATCATGTCTCCGAAGCCGGTGAGCAGCACCACGGGCCGCGTAGGGTCCACCTTCTTGATTGCGTCGGCAAGATGATCGCCGCTCATCTGCGGCATCGAGCGGTCGGTCAGCACGAGATCGAAATGGGTTTCACCGAAGCGTTGCAGCCCTTCGCGGCCATCGTCGGCGGTGACCACGGTGTGGCCGTCCGTGCTGAGGTATTCGCAAAGGATCTGGCGGATGAGCGGTTCGTCATCGACCACGAGGACGCTCAACGGCCGCGTGGGCTGGCCGAGGATTTCCGTGTCGCCACCTTTGTTGCCGGTTTGTTTCAACGCGGGCAGCTTGATGCTGAAGCGCGTGCCGCGGCCGAGTTCGCTGTGGAGGTCGATCGTGCCCCGGTGGCGTTGAATGATACCGAAGACCATCGAGAGGCCGAGGCCGGTGCCGCGCTGGCCCTTGGTTGAAAAGAACGGCTCGAAGCAACGCTGCTTCATCTCCTCCGTCATGCCCGTGCCGGTGTCGGCGATTTCGACGACGACGGCGTCGCCGTCCATGCGCGCGGCGAGCGTGAGAGTACCGCCCTGGGGCATCGCATCCACCGCGTTGAAGATCAGGTTCATGAGCGACTCGCGCAGTTCGGCTTCGTGGCCGGGGATGGGCAGCACGTCCTGCAAGTCGGTCCGCACTTCAATCTGCGCGCCGTTGGCCAGCGACTGGTCCTTCCACTTGGGTTGCGTCAATGCGATGACCTGCTGGATCAACTTGGTGATATCCACCGGCGGGAAAATTTCGCCCTCCTCGCGGTGGCGATAGAATTCGTTGAGGCGCTTGACGACGTCGGCGGCGTCCTTTGCCGCGGTGCGCATGGTCTTGAGGTAGCTGACAACCTTGGCCTTGTTGTCGAGCGTCTCCGGGTGCATGAGCAACAACTCGGTGAAGCCGAGGATGGCCATGAGCGTGTTGTTGAAGTCGTGCGCGATGCCGCTGGCCATCTGACCCAGCGCGTGCAGGCGCTCCTGCTGCACGATTTGCTGCTGCGTGCATTTGAGTTCCTTGAGCGCGGAGCCAAGCCGGTGATTGCTCTCACGCAACTGCTCCTCGGCGTCACGGCGGGCGGTGATGTCGCTGATGAATCCCTCGCGCCCGAGAAGCTCGCCCGCCAGATCATAAATGCCGCGGCCCTTTTCCCAGAGCC
>DATDFH010000246.1:0-8063 GCA_036522715.1 Verrucomicrobiia bacterium | reverse complement strand
CACGATTCCCGACGGTCGCGCCATTGATGCTGGCGCGGTGGACGCGGAGCACGGCGTCATAGACCGCGCGCTGCCGCCTGGTGAACTTGCCGCCGACGGGAATCGTGCGCGTGAGGTCGGCGTTATAGTTCGCGTAGCACGCGCCCACGTCGAGCAGGAGAACGTCGGCCTTCCGGCACGGCTGGTCGTTGGCGATGTAATGCAGCACACACGAGTTGGCGCCCGCGGCGATGATCGGTTCGTATGCGAACTTCGCGCGGCTGCGGATGAACTCGTGCGCGAACTCGGCCTCGATCTCGTGCTCGCCAGTGCCCGGCTTCACCTTGCGAAGCACGCGGCGGAACGCCTTGCCTGTGATGGCGCAGGCGTGCCGGATCAATTCGACCTCCTGTTCGCTCTTCACGACGCGTAACTGGTGCATCAGTCGCGCAAGCCGGTGATACTGGTGCAACGGAAACTCGCGCTGCGTCTCGCGCACGAAGCGGGCGTCGCGGCTCTCCACGGCGGAGTCGGCACGCTTGTGTTCGTTGCTGTTGAGGCAGACGTGCTCGGCCTCGCACATGAGCTGGCGGAAAATCGTCGGGAACGCCGGAAGCCACTCGACACGCTTGATGCCTGAAACCTTCTGCGCTTCGTCCTTCGAGAGCTTGTGACCCTCCCACGTCTTGAGCAGTTCGTTCGGCTCGCGCAGGAACAGGATTTCGCGCTGCTTCTCGTCGAACGCGTCGGGTGCGAGGACGAGGATGCTCTCCTCCTGCGCGACGCCGGTGAGATAGAACAAGTCCGAGTTGGGAATCAGGCGCAGCGTGCCGTCGGCGTTGGTGGGCAGCACGTCATTGGCGTTGACGACGGCGACGGAGTTGGGGGGCAGCAGCTTCTTGAGCCGCTCACGGTTGGCGCGGAACAATCCGGCGGTGGGGCGCGGTGGTTGCACGGCGAAACTTATTACGCAAACCGCTTGCGAAGGCAAAACCGGAGTGAGCGGCGCGGCGATGTCGTCCTGCTTGAACACAACTGCGACTTCATCCGTCGGTTTGTGCTACGTTCCATCCACGATGACCACGACGCTCAACCGGCGCGAGTTTGTGCGGACAACGCTGGCCGGCGCTGCCGGCGCTGCGCTGCTTCCCGCGGCTTCCGTCGCCGCAAGCCGGCGCGCCTTCTCGTTCGTCCTGCTCGGCGACCTGCACTTCGACCAGCTCACGCATCACGACATGGCGTGGCTCAAACAGGAGAAACCCGATGACGTGCGGCAGGTCGAAAACTACAGTCGCATCACCACCGAGATCACGCCGCGCTTGTTCGCGACCGTGCGCGAAACCATCGCCGACTTGAATCGCGTGGACGCGACGCGCGTGGCGTTCGTGCTGCAGGTCGGCGACCTCGTCGAGGGATTATGCGGCTCGGAGGAACTCGCGACGCGGCAGAACCGGGAAGCTCTTCATTTCGTCGAGCAGGCCGGACTCGGCGCGGCGTTCCTCTTCACCAAAGGGAATCACGATGTGACCGGCCCCGGTTCCGTCGAAGCGTTCCGAAACGTGTTGCAACCCTTCCTCACGGCCGAGGCACGGCGCGTGACGCCTGCGTTCACCGATTTGAAGAGCGCTCGTTACACCGTTGAGGCGGGCAACTCGCAGTTCGTGTTCTTCGACGCCTACGATGCCGAGAGCCTCGCGTGGCTTGAGGCCGTTGCTGCGCGTCGCTCGGCGCAGCATTTCTTCGTCGTGATCCATCCGCCGGTCGTGCCCTACGGTGCGCGCGCGACGTGGCACCTCTATTCGAGCGCGCGCGACAAGGCCAGGCGCGAGAAGCTGCTCGAACTGCTGGCGCGCCAGCACGCCTTCGTGCTCGGCGGACACATCCACAAGTTCAACTCGCTCGTGCGCACGGCCGGCCGTGGACGCTTCGCGCAGCTTGCCGTGAGCAGCATCATCAACGCGGCGAGCGTGAAGGCGAAAGACCTCCTCAGCGGCATCGGGCAATACAACGGCGACCAGATCCGCGTGGAGCCCAACCACTCGCCCGGCACCGAGAAGGAACGGCGAGCGATCTACGAGTTGGAGCGGCCGTTCGTGAAGGCCTTTGAATATGCCGACCTGCCGGGTTACGCCGTCGTCACCGTCAACGGTTCACGCGTGGAGGTGAAGATTTTTTCCGGTGTGGGACGGGAGCTGTGGCGCACGGTGCGGCTCGACCAGTTGCTGGCGTTGCCCGCAGCGTAGTCTCGCGTGTTGGTCCATCGTGACGGTGCGCGCATTTTCTTTTCATACTCCTACTCTTACTCGTTCTCTTACTCTTCGGCCGACTTCGGAGGAGTAAGAGAACGAGTAAGAGTAGGAGTATGAGGGGAAGCGAGTGGCGCGGAGCGCTTCACTCGAACTCGTACCCGATCTGGAAACTCACCCGCCCGTCCGCATGCTGACGGATGTTGGTGATGTGGACGGGCAAGCCGCCACCGAGTTGAGAGCGGCTCGACGGCGTGGTGTAAGGGGTGAAGGAATCGTTCGCGCGGCTCGGATACGGCACGGTGCCGAGAAAAACGCGCGGACCAAGCGGCCCCTCGACGCCGTGCGATTCCTCGAGGATCGGCCGGCGGCCCACGATGTGCCAGATGAGCATGCCCTCCGCGGGCAGGCTTGCGTCGAAGCCGGTGCGGCGTCGGTATTCCAGCAGCAGATATTCACTGCCGTCCGCGCGCACGAGCACCTTGAAGCACTGGTTCGTCGAGCCTTCCACCGGATCGAGCATCAGACGCTGCGGCACGGTCGGGTCGAGCACTGCGGGCGCGAGCCAGCCGAGCTGTTCCTTGCACCACGCCGAGGGATGCTGCGGCTTGCCCGCGCCACGTTCGTTCGACATCAGGCACCAGACGCCCAACCCTTCGGAGCCTGGATTTTCCGGCCGCGCGTAAAGGTCGGGCAGGCCGAGCATGTGGCCGAACTCGTGGCAGAAGACGCTGATCGACGCCATCGTCTTGCCGCCCTCGGCGCAGATGTAATACGACCAGCGCTTGCCCCCGTGCGTGACGCTGGCGCGGTGCGGCCAGTAGATCGTGCCGCGATTGGCCTTCGGATAACGCTCGCCTGCGTAGATGAAGATCAATCCGTCGAAATCCTTCAGCGCGCCCTTGCCCTCGCGCTCCAGCAATTTGTCGATGGCGTCGGTGAGCAACTTGCCCTTGTCCGAATCACGCGTGCTCCCGGCGTAATCGCCGCGCTTCTTGCCGACCTCGACGGGTGCGAACACTTTTCCGGTCACGCGCAACTTCCCGCACGACACCTCGCGATAGTAATCGGCCACGCTGCCGTGAACGGCCTGGCCGGTGACGTTGGACTTGTTGGCGTAAATGCCGGTGCTGAACATCGCCTCGTCCCAATCGCGCGGCGCGACCTTCGGGTTCATCTTCGTGTCCGGATACTCGATGCCAATGACCGCGAGACGATAGGTGTCGCGCTTCCAGATTGTGGGCAGCGCAGTCGAAACGGCCGACGCGGGGCCGGCCGCCGAAGCGCCGAGTCTTACCGACACGCGCTTCTCCTTTTCGCCGCGGAGCACGGTCAATTCCAGCGAATCGCCGGGGCCTTTTTCGGTGAGCACGTCGGTGAGCGTGGATTGCGAACTCATCGGGGAGTCACCGACTTTGACGAGGACGTCGCCGACTTTCACGCCGGCTTTCGCGGCGGGTGAGTTCGTGATCACGGTGCGCACGACGGCGCCGCGGTCGTCCGGCTCGCCGTAAGTGATCCCGACAAACGCGCGGCGGTCGCTTGGCTTGAGCGGATGGCTGGCGGTGTCGAGCGTGGCGGACAGCTTGAGCGATTTGCGCCCGCGCTGGATGGAAAGTTCAACTGTGTCGCCGGGTGCGCGCGTCTGGAGCCACTCGCGAAACGCGACCACGTCGCGGAACGAATTCCCACCGGCCTTCACCAACACGTCATTCGGCGCCAGCCCCGCCTTCGCCGCCGGCGAATCGTCATCTATGCCGCCGATGACAAGCTTGCCGCTGCGGTTGGTGGTGACGAAGACGCCGAGATACGCAATGCCGGTCACGGAGTTTCCACCGTTGGTCCGGATGGTCGTCGTGATCGCGGTGGCGACGGTGCGGTAGTCGGTGAGTTCACTTGCGCGCGCGATGCCGCACCCGATGGCGTCGGACGCGACCACAACGAGGACAACGAGCACGGTTCGCGAAAAGGGATTCACCGGATCGGATCTGGGCATGGCCGAGTAATGCCGTGATCGAGACGCCAAAGCAAGCCGCGGCAGCACCTACCGCGTTGCGGTCTTGGGCCTCTTGCCTTCGCGCTCCGTCACCAGCTTGTGCGTCTCCGCGCCGACCCAGATGTCCATGCAGTGAGAAGGTTTACCGGGAAGTTCGCCCGTGAGGTTGATGAGCAGTGCGTCGCCGACGGCGAGGTCGGTGAGCTTCATCTGCTGGTCGCCCTTCCACACGCGTGTGTCGGCGGTCACGAGGAGCTCGGCGTGGCCGATGTCGGGAATTCGCTCCATGTCGCCGTTGTAATTCTTCGTGTCGGGAATCTGGCGGGCGACGTGCAGTTTGCCTTCGTTGAGCTTCAACGCCTCGATGCGCCACGTGATGGCGTTGGCGGCGAGGAAGCTGAACTCGTCGCTGACGAGGCTTGCTCTGGTGAATGCGCCCTTGTCGTCCTGATAGAGATGGAAGCGGCAGCGCAGACCTGGCGGCAGGTCAGAAAGTTTGCCGTCGGCGTTGAGATGTTTCACGGCGCCTTCGGGAATGATCGTGAAGTCCACCAACTCGCCGGTGCGGTCAGCGCGAAACTGGCCGGAACGATCGTCCTCGCCGACCTTCACGAGTTCGCCAAAGACGAGATGCTCGGAGAACGGAGGCGGCGCCACGCCGGCCTTGAGTTGATACCAGGGCAAATGCTCGTTGCCGTAGTCGGTGCGGAAAGGGAACTGCGCGGGATATTCCTTCGCGACGTTTTCCATCAGCTCGGCGGTCTGCAATCGCGGGTAGCCGTAGCCCATAAGGCTCTCGCCGTAGAACTGGTCCTTGCGCGGCCAGCCGTCACCGAAGACGCGCACGATGCGGCCCTTGCGGAAGCCTTCGAGCATGTTGCCCACGGTGAAGACCAGCCGCACGCCGCTCGTGCCGTAACCATCAGTCGGCAGCTTCTGAATTTCGAGCAGGCTGCATTTCTCGCTGTCCGAAACCGGGTTCCACGTGCGCAACTCGTCGTTGGCGACGACGACCCGGAGATCTTTGCCGACGGCGAAGTCATCCATCCACGTCTTCTTGAAGCTCTGCGTGTCGCCGCTGAACAGCGTGACCGTGAGTTTGTTGCCCTCCGTCTTGTCAATCCATCCGGGCAGTCCACGTTTCTTGGTGAACTCGGCGAACTTCTTCCGCTGCCGCTCGGTCGCGAGCTTGTGTGTGTCCACGCCGACCCAGATGTCGGTGCAACGACCAGGACTCGTCGCGGTTTTGCCGCCCAGGTTGAAGAGCAACGCGTCGCCGACGACAAGGTCGTTGAGCTTCACCCGCTTCTCGCCTTTCCACACGCGCGTCTCGCCGGTCACGAGCAATTCCTTTTTGCCAAGGTTGGGCAGCTTCTTCGGAATGCTGCGCTTGGTGGTGAGCAGCTTGCCCTCGGCAAGTTTCAACTCATCGAGCCGGTAGGAAAAGCTGTGGCCCGCGTCCATGCTGAACTGATCCTGCATCGTCGCGAGCCGCGTGAACCCGCCGTGCGCATCCTGGTTGAGGAAGAACAGGAAGAACGTCCCGGGCGGCACGTCACGCAGGTCGGCCTCGGCATTGAGGTAATTGATCGCGCCATACGGCGGCATGGTGAAGTCCATCAACTCGCCCGTCTTGCTGGTGCGAAACTGCCCGGTGCGATGAATGAAATCCGCGCTGACCAGTTCGCCGCTGATGCGCCGGTCCGAGTAATGCGGTGGGAACTCCAGCGCCTTGGGCTGATACCACGGCAGGTGTGCGTTCGCGAAATCAGTGCGGAAGGGATAACGCGCATCGGTCTTTGCTGCGGTCTCGTCAGCAGCGAATGACGAATGAAAAATGACGAATGACGAAAGAATGACGAAGCACGAATAACGAAAAGGCGTGTGGCAGCTCATTCGGATTTCGGGCTTCGGAATTCCTTCGCCATTCGCAATCCGGAGTTCGTCATTACACGATCTCCGACACCGGCCCGAGGCTGTCCACGAACTTCTCCGCGTTCACTTCCATCTTCTGCAGCATCGTGAGCATCACGTTGCTCAGGCGGGCTTTCTCGTCCTTCGGCTTGCCGCAGAGGGCGCGCCACTCGTCGTAGGTCAGGGTGTAGTCGCCGGTGAGGTGCGGCTTGTTGTAGTCGAGGTGCTGGCCGTGCTTGAGGCCGAGGCTGCGCCCGCCGGCGAGCAGGATGGGCAGGTTGCTGTTCGCGTGGCTGTGGCCGTAGCTCATGCCGCTGCCGAAGAGCACCATCGTGCGGTCGAGCAACGCCTCATCGCCATCCTTCACCGCGCGCAACTCATCGAGGAAATGCGCGAACTGCGCCATGATGAAGGCGTCGCTCTTCGCGAGGCGTTCGAGCACCACGGGATCGCCGTTGTGATGGGAAAGGCTGTGGCGCGCCTGCGTGATGCCGATCTCGGGAATGGCGAGCCCGTTGCCTTCGCTGCCGTTCATGTAAGTCACCACGCGCGTCATGTCGGTCCGCAGCGCGAGCACGATGATGTCGAACATCGTGCGCCAATATTCGCCGGCTTTCGCCTTCGATACGTCCTGCTGAAATGGCGCGGCGAGTTTTTTGTCCACGACGGGCTTCGGCACATCGAGCCACGAGTCGAGCCGCTCGGTGCGCTGCTCCACGTCGCGCACGGAGTGCAGATACTCGTCGAGCTTCGTCTTGTCGTCCTTGCCGAGCGCGAGGCGGAGCGACTTCGCGTCATCATGCACGGCGTCGAGCACGCTGCGGCGCTTGGCGAGGCGGGCGCGTTGCGCGGCGATGCCGCCCGGCTCCGCGCCGAAGAGGCGGTAATAAGATGCGCTTCGGATTGTCCTCCGCCGGCAGCGGCACGCCGTCGCGCGAAAAGGCGAGCGTGCTGGTGTTCAACGGCCGCCCCGTGCCCGACGCGATGGAAAGTTCCAGCGACGGAAACCGCGTGTGCAGTCCGACGACCTCGGCCATGAGCTGATCGCACGAGACGGTGTTTTCGTATTTGCGCGCGCTGGCCGAATCAATCTTCGCGCCAGTGAGCCACGTGTCCGCGCAGACGTGCGCCTGGCCGAGGCCGTTGGGATGATGCAAGCCGCTGAACACGGTGAAGTCCGCGCGATGCTTCGCCAGCGGCTGGAGCGACGGCGACAGTTCGTAATCACGCCCCGGCTTGGTGACCTGCCACGCCATGCCGTTCACGCCGTTCGGGATGTAAACAAACACACTGCGCCGGGGCTTGCCCCCCGCAATGGTCGTGGCACGGGCGCGCAAGGGAACCATCGCATCGAGCAGCGGCAGCGCCATCGTCGCACCAAGGCCGCGCAGGAAGTGACGGCGATTGAGAAGCCAGCGTTGGGTGATGATGTTGCTCATGGTCGTGTCGTGTTAATTCAGCTCCCACACCCGCAGGTTGTCAAAGTGGACTTCTTCGTTGTCCCGGCCGGCCAGGCGGAATTCGAGGCCGGGCTTTTTGACGTGAAAATCCTTGCTCGAAGCACGGAGCGGCTTCTTACCCTCGACCTGCGCAACGACTTCGTCGCCCTTGGTCTCCAGCAACAACGTATACCATCTGCCCGGCTCGAATTTTTCCGGCGCGGACGTCAGCGCCTTGCTCTGCGATTTCCGGTCCGTCTTGTCGTTGTGCTCGGTGATGTTCCACATGCCGCGCGTGATCATCACCGAGAACAGGTGCCCGTGCTTCCTCAATTCGCCCGGCGACGGGTTGGCGCTGACGTTGATCCCGCTGGCGCCGTCGAACTTGAAATCAATCTGGATGGCCGCGTCCTGCATCGGCTGCTCGCGGCTGAACAAGCACAAGCGGCCGGCTTCCTTACTCTGGCTCGCGCGCAATGTGCCGTCGGC
>DATDFH010000245.1:0-2680 GCA_036522715.1 Verrucomicrobiia bacterium | reverse complement strand
GTGCCGATGGAACTGAGGAATTGAACGCCAAAGACATGGCGCGGCGTCGATCAGTGTTTAGACCGGCGCCGCGACTGCGACAGGTTCGTGCAGGCAAGCAGGCTCCGGTGCTAGGAAGTCTCCCGTCATGGCGTAGGCCCGCGCACGCGAGCCGCCGCTGCACAGGTCGCGATATTCGCACACGCCGCATTTGCCGTGAAGCGACGCGAAATCGCGCAGTGCGCGGAATACTGGGTGATTGCGATAAATGTCGCTCACTGCTCGCTCGCGCACGTTGCCGCACGCGAGGGGAAGGAAACCGCTGGGGCAGACGTTGCCTTGATGATCGACAAAGCAGAAGCCGTGTCCGGCGTTCACCGGACGACCGGACAACATCATGCGAGCCTTCGCCTTGGCGAGCGTTGGGTCGAGTTCGCCGTGCTGCGCGACGTAGCGGCGCAGGTGCTGGCCCTCGGTGACCTTGATGACAAAGGGCGCGCGCTTCGCCAATTCGCAGAGTTTCCCAAAGAGCATTTCAAACTGCTCCGCCGAGCATCCGCGCAACGCGGAGCCGCGCCCGGTCGGCACGAGGAAAAACACTTCCCAGAAAACCACGCTGAGGCTTTGCACGAGTTCCGCAATGGCGTCGAAGTCGTCCGCATTCCACGAGCCGAAAACCGTGTTGGCCTGCAAATTCACGCCCGCCTCGCGAATCCACGCGGCGGCCTCGATGACTTTCGCGAACGTCCCCGGCACGCCTCGAAACGCATCGTGCTTCTGCGCAGTCTCGGCGTCGATGCTGAGCGCGATTTGATGCACGCCGGCGTCGTGCAACGAGAGCACGCGTTCGCGCGTCAGCCGCGGCGTCGCGGCCGGGATGGTGCCGACGGTGAGCCCGCGCGAACGCGCGTGGCGCACGAGTTCCTCTAGGTCACCGCGCTGAAGCGGATCGCCGCCCGTGAAGACGATCAGCGGCGTGCCCATGCCGGCCACGTCGTCGATGAGCCTGCGCCCCTCGTCGGTGGAGAGTTCGAGCGGATCGCGCCAGTCGATGGCCGAGGCGCGGCAATGCTGACAGGCGAGCGCGCACGCGCGGGTGACTTCCCAGATGAGCAGCAACGGCGCCTGGTGATAATCGAGTTTCCAGTTCATCGGTTCGCGCCATTGCGCGATGCAGGCAATGGATAAACGGAAAACCTCCCGGGAGCCTCACAGCATTTGGCCAGTCCTAACCAAAAAATGGCCGCAGCACATTCCCCGCGACGCGCAGCGCGCGCTTCCGCCCTTCGAGCGTCTTGCCGAACGTGTCGTCCTCGACCTCGATGCACACGGGGCCACGGTAGCTCGTCTCTATCAGCGCGCTCATGAACCTGCCCCAGTCCATCTCGCCGTAGCCCGGAATGCGCGGCTGATGCCACTCCAGCGGATGCGCGAACACGCCCACGTCGTTGATCCGGTCGCGGCGCATCTTGACGTCCTTCGCGTGCACGTGAAACAGCTTGTCCTGAAACTCGCGCAACGGTGACGCCGGGTCCATCTGCTGCAACACGAAGTGCGACGGATCGTAATTGAGGCCGAAGTTTTTCGACGGGATGTCGCTGAACGCGCGCCGCCAGATGACCGGCGTGGTCATGAGGTTTTTGCCGCCGGGCCATTCGTCGCACGTGAAAAGCATCGGGCAGTTCTCGATGCCGACCTTGACGCCGTGATCCTCGGCAAACTTGATGAGCGGCTTCCAAGTCTTGAGGAAGCGCGGCCAGTTGTCGTCCACGCTCTTCGTCCAGTCGCGGCCGACAAAGGTGTTCACGTTCTTCAAGCCGAGTAGCGCGGCGGCCTTGATGACTTTCTTGAGATGCTCCACCGCGGCCTTGGCGATCTTGTGATTCGGATCGAGCGGGTTCGGATAATATCCGAGCGCCGTGAGCGAGACGCGATGCTTGTCACAGAGCGCGTTCACGTTGTCGGCGCGGCCCACGGTGAAGCCGGCCACGTCAACGTGCGTGACGCCGGCGTATTTGCGCTCCGCCTTGCCGACGGGCCAGCACATGACCTCGACGCATGCGAATCGCTCCGCTGCGGCGAAGGCGAGGACTTGTTCGAACGAGAGCTCTGGAAGAATGGCCGAGACGAATCCAAGTTTCATCGTTGCGGCGATCCTACTTGCGGACGCCGATGGCAACGAGCTTTTCCGTCGTGCGGAAGAATATCGTTCCGCCCGAGACGGCGGGCGTCGCGAGGCAAAGGCCGCCGAGGGAGTTCGTCGCCACGACGTTGAACTTCGGTTCCGTTGCGACAACAAAAACGTCGCCGCCTTCGCTCGTGAAGTAGAGCCGATTCTTCGCCGCCACCGGCGAAGCCGTGAACGCCTGCCCGCCGTTGCCGAGACGCTCGCTGTAATGCAGCCGCCCGGTGCGCGCGTCCACGCAGGTCAACACTCCGAGCCAGTCGCAACTCCACAGCCGATCACCGACGACGATGGGCGTTTGCATGTAGCTGCCGAGGCGCGGATGACACCATACCACCGCGTGATTCGTCGCGCTCACGTCCGGTGGAGTGATGTTGCCACTCGCGCCCAAGCGCACGGTGCGCAACGGGCGGAATTTCCCGTGGGCGCTGGTGAAGAACGCGAGGTCGTGCGCGATCAGCGGCGCGGGCACCGGGATGTCGCCGCCGCCTTCCATCGTCCAGAGTTGCATGCCGC
>DATDFH010000244.1:0-3386 GCA_036522715.1 Verrucomicrobiia bacterium | reverse complement strand
CTCGGGTTCGCGTTGCGGCTGGAGGCAGACGAGTTGCGCTACCAGAAGGTGCCCGAGGAAATCCGCCAGGTTCTCGACGCGCCAGCCACGCCGGTCATCTCGCTCAGCCCCGCGCGGGACCGCATGATCATCGTGCAGGCGGTGCGTTACCCGCCGCTGGCCGATCTCGCGGAGCCGATGCTCGGCCTGGCCGGCGCGCGAATCAACCCGCTGAACAACGGACCGTCGCGGCCGCCGCGTTACGTGAGCCTCATGCTCAAGATGTTGCCTGACGGCCGTGAGCGCCGCATTCCCGTGGGCGGTGCTGGTTCCCGGCTGGGTTTTCCGGAATGGTCGCCCGATGGAAAATCATTCGCGTTCGCCCGCTTCGCGCCGAACACGGTCGAGTTGTGGGTGGCCGACGCAACGACCGCCGCGGCGCGGAAGATCAAAGGCGTCGCGCTCAATGCAGCGCTCGGCGACCCGTTCGAGTGGACACCCGACAGCCAGTCGTTGCTGTGCAGGCTGGTGCCCGCCGGCCGGCCCAAGCCGCCCGTCGCACAGCGCGTGTCAACCGGCCCGGTGGTGCAGGAAAGCAGTGGCCACACGTCGCTCGTGCGCACTTACCAGGATCTGCTCGACAATCCGTTTGAGGAGGCGCAGTTCGATTACTACGGGACTTCGCAGCTCGCACTGGTCAACGCGCGGACCGAGAAGGTCGCGACCGTCGGCGCACTGGCGGTGTTCGGAATGGCGAACATCTCGCCCGACGGCGAACACGTTCTCGTCGAGCGCATCGTGCGCCCTTACTCGTACCTGTTGCCCATGTCGGGTTTTCCGAAAGTGGTCGAAGTGTGGAACCGGTCGGGGAAGACCGAACTCAAACTGGCCGAGCTTCCTGAGCAACATGAGCAGCCGCCCGGTGGCGTCACGCCCGGACCGAGGAAGTATCATTGGCGCCCCACTGAGCCGGCGACGCTGGTGTGGGTCGAACCACTGGATGGTGGCGATCCCAAGCGGAAAGTTTCCCACCGCGACCGCGTGCTGCGATTGCGGGCGCCCTTCACCGAGCGGCCGGACGAACTGGCCCGCACTGAGCATCGTTTCTCGGCGATCAGTTGGGCGGAGCGGAGCGGCGTGGCGTTGCTGCGCGACTACCAGAGCAGCAAGCGCTGGAGCCAGACCTCCGTCATCAATCCCGACAATCCCGCAGTAGCGCCGCGCCCGCTCTGGAGCCGCTCGACGCAGGACCGTTACGCCGACCCCGGCACGCCGTTGATGAAGAACCTTTCCACCGGCCAGCGGGCCATGCGCCTGCACGACAACGCGCTCTTCCTCACCGGCTTGGGCGCGGCGGCGGAGGGCGAGCGGCCGTTCCTCGACCGCCTCGATCTGGAGACGCTCAAGACCGAGCGGCTTTTCCAGGCTGACTCGCAGAGTTATGAGAGCGTGGTGGCGCTGGTAAAGGACGACGCCTCGCAATTCATAACGCGTTTCGAAAGTCCGTCCGACCCGCCGAACTATTTCATCCGCACGCCGAACAATGCCGCCAAGGTGCCGATCACGAGATTCCCCGACCCCGCACCGCAGTTGCGCGCGATCAAGAAGCAACTGCTGACCTACGAGCGCGAGGACGGCGTGCAACTATCCGCAACGCTCTACCTGCCGCCGGATTACAAGCCGCACACGCGTCTGCCGACCGTGGTGTGGGCCTACCCGCGCGAATACGTGGACGCCGACAACGCGGGGCAGATCGCCGGCTCAACCAACCGTTTCACCGTCCTCAGCGGAGCGAGCCATCTGTTCTTCGTGCTCCACGGCTACGCGGTGCTCGACGGCGCAACCATGCCGGTGGTGGGCGATCCGAAAAAGGCAAACGACACCTACATCGAGCAGATCGTGGCCAGCGCCAAGGCGGCGATCCAGACCGCGGTGGCCATGGGCGTGACCGACGAACACCGCGTCGGCATTGGCGGCCACAGTTACGGCGCGTTCATGACGGCGAACCTGCTCGCCCATTCGGAAATTTTCCGCGCCGGCATCGCGCGCAGCGGCGCCTACAACCGCACGCTCACGCCCTTCGGTTTCCAGACCGAGACGCGCACGCTCTGGCAGGCGCCCGACATGTATTTGAAAAACTCCGCCTTCATCGCCGCCGACCAGATCAAGGAGCCGCTGCTGTTGATCCACGGCGAAGCCGATAACAACCCCGGCACGTTTCCGCTCCAGAGCGAACGCATGTATCAGGCGATCAAGGGCAACGGCGGCATCGTGCGCTTCGTCCTGCTGCCGCATGAATCCCACGCCTACGAGGCGCGCGAATCCGTCGAGCACGTCCTGTGGGAGATGTTCAACTGGTTTGATCGCTACGTGAAGAACGCGGCATCGCCGTGAGCGCTGGACTCGTTTTTCCGCTTTGCTCCGCCCGACAGAACCCGGAAACTCGCGCGCGATGGCCACGCTCGTCTTCGACATTGAAACCTCGGCGTTGCCGCTCGAAACCTTCGACGAAACGCAGCAGGAGTATTTGCTTCGCGAGTTGCAGACAATTCCGGAAGGCCCGCAGCGCGAGGCGAGGCGCACTGAAATCCTCCGCCAGTTCAACCTCTGGCCGCTGACGGCGCAAGTCGTTTGCCTCGCGATGCTCAACGCCGAGTCGCTTCGCGGCCAGGTGTTGTTCCTCGCCGACGACTACGAGGCGAACGCGGGCGACGCCGGGCCGGTTGAGTTCGTTCCGTTTGCCGAGGAGGGCGAATTGCTCGCCGCGTTCTGGGACGTGGGTAAGAAATACGACAGCATCGCCACCTTCAACGGCCGCGGCTTCGACGTGCCGTTCCTCTACCTGCGTTCGGCGCTGCTCAACGTGCCGATCTCGCGCAAGGACTGGCTCGGCTACCGATTCGCCACCGACCCGCACTGCGACCTCGCCGAGCAATTGAGCTTCTACAACGTCAGCGGCCGCGACGGCGCCGCGCGCAAGTTCAACCTCGATTTCTACTGCAAGGCCTTCGGCATCGAGTCGCCCAAGAGCCACGGCGTGACTGGCATGGACGTAAGTCGCCTCATGACCGAGGGCCGCCACCGCGAGATCGCCGAGTATTGCCTGCGCGATGTCGTGGCCACGGTGAAGCTCCACAAAATCTGGAAGGAACGGCTGGCGGGAATCAAGTGAGGCGTGATGGGTAAGGAGCAATCCGCAATTCGCCAACGCGCTTCTTCTTTCAAACTCAACATGCGCGCCGTCATTCAACGGGTCACCCAAGCCAGCGTCACCATCGCTGGCGACGTGCGCGGCCAAATTGCCACCGGAGTGCTCGTGCTGCTCGGCATCGAGGACGCGGACACCGCCGAAGACATCGAGTGGTTGAGCGGCAAGATCGTCCGGCTGCGCGTTTTCCCCGACGAGC
>DATDFH010000243.1:0-2606 GCA_036522715.1 Verrucomicrobiia bacterium | reverse complement strand
GGCTCGTAGTAGCCGAGTTCGTCGGCCATGATGTAGATGATGTTTGGCTTGGCAGCGGCGGAGAGTTGGCCGCAACAGAGCGCAAAGGACGCAAAGAGGAAGGCGATTTGTTTCATGGAGTGAGTTTGGAGATCACTTCGCCAGCTTCGCCCCCTGCCAGCCCTTGAGCCATTGGTCGGTGAGCTTGGCGACGAGTTCGGCGTTCTTCGGGTCGTTGGCGATGTTCACGTTTTCCTGCGGGTCGGTCTGTTCGTCGTAAAGCTCCACGGCGTCCACCTTCGAGTGGTCATTCTTGTGGACCCAGCGGGTGAGACGGTAGCGGTCGGTGCGCATCGTATAGCCCATGAGTTGTTTGCCGTCCACGCCGCGCGGGTATTGGCTGAATGCGGCGGACTTCACCGACTTCGACGGATTACGCAACACGGGTGCGAGGCTCGTGCCTTCGAGATGTTTCGGAAGCGAAAGGCCGCAGAGCTCGGCGAGCGTGGGGCAAATATCCACGAACTCCACGAGCGCATCAGCCTTCTTGCCGGCGGTCTTCAGGCCAGGCACGGAAATGAGCAGCGGGGCGTGCGTGTCGTTCTCCACGTTGCTGTGTTTGCACCAGCCGGCGTGCTCGCCCAGTTTCCAGCCGTGGTCGCCCCAGAGGACGATGATCGTTTTCTCCGTAAGGCCAAGCTTGTCCAACTCGTCGAGCACGCAGCCAAGCTGCGCGTCCATGTAACTGATCGCCGCGTAGTAGCCGTGCTTGAGTTGACGTGCGAGGTCGTCGGGAATCGGGCCGGCGGGAATGGCGTGGTACGTGCGCAACTCGCCACCGGGCGGCACGGCATAATCCGGCGCGCCCTTCGGTTTGAAAGGATTCGGCGCGAGCGCGATCTTCACCGGGTCGTAGAGGTCCCAATACTTCTTCGGCGATACGAACGGCAGGTGCGGCCGGATGAAACCGACGCCGAGCCAGAACGGTTGGTCCTTCTTCGCGCACTCGCGCAACGCCGCCACCGCCATCTCCGCGAGCGCGCCGTCGTGGAACGTGTTGTCCGGCACTTCGGAACTCTCGAACGCCGGCCCGCGCGGGCCGCGACTCGCCTCCTTGTTCTTCGCGGCCTTCTTTTTGTCGGCGCTTTTACCATCGGCTCCCTTCGTCAGCGCGTTGTTTTCGGGCAAGCCGTAGGCCCCGTGTGCCGTCTTCGGAGAGGTCCACGGCGTGGACCACGATTGCGGGTCATCGAAGCCGCCGTGGAACAGCTTGCCCATGCCCTGCACGAAATAGCCGTTCTGCTTGAAGTGCTGCGGCAGCGTCACCACGTCGGGGATTGCCTTGCGAAAATGCGTGACGAGGTCCCACACCTTCGTCGTGTCCGGCCGCGTACCCGTGAGCAGGCTTGAACGCGACGGCGAGCAAACCGCCTGCTGGCAATACGCGCGGTTGAACGTCACGCCGCGCTTCGCGAGCCGGTCGAGGTTTGGCGAGTGAATGTAGCCAGCGCCGTAAGCGCCAAACTCGGTGCGCAAATCATCCACGGCGAAAAACAGGACGTTTGGCTTTGTGGCAGCGGAGAGTTGGTCGCAAAGGACGCAAAGAGCCGCGAAGAAGAAGGCGATGCGTTTCATGTCGTCAGTAAGAATCCACTACTTCAACGGCGCGGGAAGGAAATCCCAGTCGAGTACCATCTTCTCGGTCAGCGCGCGCTTCAGTTCATACTCGACCTGTTTGAATTTCGGATCGCCGGCGAGGTTGTTCAGTTCGCCGGGGTCGGCGCCGAGGTCGTAAAGCTCGAACGTCGCGCGCGGCACGGTGAAGTAAGCTTTTACGAACTGCGGCGCGAGTTGACCACCGGCGTTGGCGGCCTTCATTTCCTGCCAGCCGGGGTCTTGCTGGCTGTCCACTGGCGCGACGGCGCCGTGCGGCGTGCAGTTGTAGATGAGCTTGAACCTATCCGAGCGCGCGCAGCGGCTGAGGTCAAACGTGGCCGCGAGAATGTCTGGCTTCATCGCGCCGTCGCCGCCGTGCGGGCCGCGCTCGGCGAAGATGAATTTGCGCGGCGTGAACGTCTCGCCGCGCAGAAGCTTCACGTAACTGACGCCGCTCATTTCCTTCGGCGGCGTGACGCCCGCGGCTTCCAGCATCGAGGGCGCGAAGTCTTCGCCCGAAACGAGCGCGCGAGTGGATTGTCCGGGCTTGGTCACGCCGGGCCAGCGCACGACGAGCGGAACGGCGATGCCAGGATCATGCAGGGCGCCCTTGCCGTGCGGCATGGCCATGCCGTTGTCACCCATGAAGACGACGAGCGTATTGTCCGCAAAACCGCGCGACTTCAGGGTATCGAGCACATCCTGCACGTCGGCGTCGCAGTGTTCGATCTCTGCGAGGTAGCGCGCGAGGTCGCCGCGCACGCCGGGGAGGTCGGGCAGATGCGGCGGGAGCGTGAGCGACTTCGGATCGAGCGCGCCGCGTTTGCCCTGCGTGGTCCAGGGATGATGCGGGTCCGAGAAGCCAAGCCAGAAAAACCACGGCTTGCCCTTTGGAGCCTTGTCGAGGAACGCGGCGAATTTTCCGCCGAAATCCTGCATCCCGCCGCCTCGCTCCACATAGTCCACGCGGT
>DATDFH010000242.1:0-18180 GCA_036522715.1 Verrucomicrobiia bacterium | reverse complement strand
CCGGCGCGCCAGGAGATGGTGTCGGCCTGATTGAGCACGAGTTCGACTTCGCGGCGGCTGGTGGTGCCGACCGAGGGACGCACCCGGAAGTCGGCATTACCCGAGGGGTTGCGGTCGTTGATGTAAACGTCGAACTCGACGGTGGCGGATTGCCGGCGCGTGGGAAAGTTGAAGGAGTAGATCTGGTTGGTGGAGCCGGTCACGTCGCGGAAGTAGGCAGAGCGAGTCGAGCCCGGTGCGACCGGATTGTTGGTGATAACCACGGTGAGGGAGGTGCCGGAGGAGGTGGCCGCGCGCCAGCGCGTGTCGTTGGTGAGGTTGCTCCCGAGAGTCTTGCCTTCGAAGTCGTCGGTGTCGTTGACGGTGATGAACTGATTCTCGGCGAGGTCGAGCAATGAATCGATCGCCACCGCATTTGTGCCCACAGGGTCGCCAGCGGAAACAACGTAGTCGAACGTGTAGCGGTTGCTGGTGATGCCCGACAGAGTGGCCGGATTGCTGCGCACGCTCACGACCGGATTGCTCGCCAGCAACTCGTTGACGAGGAAGTGGAGCTTTGCTGTGGTGCCGGGCGCGGCGATTTGCGGAACCACCCACGCTTGGGTGACGGCCGGCGGCGTGTAGTCGGTGGTGATGAAATTCGTGGTGACCGTGGTCAGTCCTGCGCCATCACGCAGGGTGAGTTCCACCGGCAGTTGACCCTCGATGTCGCGGCTCTCGCTCAACTGATAGCGTTGGATGATCGGATTCGTAAGTCCCGCGAGGTTCGGAAGAATGTTGGTCGATGAGAGGCCGGTCCAACGAATCGGGAACGGTTGGACAGTACCGCCACCGACCTTGACCACGATGTTGGTCAGGCCCACCGGCTCCGAGGGCACGACGTTGAAATACATCCAGTCGGAGTTCTTGTAGGCGGGCTTCGAGCGCAGACCGCCGAGGGTGTTGTTGGTGCCCATCTGGACGTAATAGCGGGCCGCCACGGGCGGAGTAACGTCGGGCGGACGATTCACATCCACGACGATGCGCGCGCTGTGGACGAGACCCGAACTCATCGTCGCGACCGCGCGTAGGATGCTCTGGCCGGGACCGAGATTGGTCAGCGCGATCGAGGCGGTGCCACTCGCGCCGGCGATTGTGGCAACCACCCGGTCTCCTTTCCGGACCTCGATCTGCGAGGGCGAACCGCCGACTGCGGCGACCGGGACGCTCAAATTCGCGCCTCCAACGGTCGCGGTGAAATTTGAGGCGGCGGGCACCACTTGTTGGCCAGCGTTGTCAGTGCGGAAGGACAACACGAGATCGCCCTGTGTGCGGATGGCGGAGTTTTCGTACGCCACTACGCACAGTTCGTGCCAGCCGTCGGCGAGCGTGGTTGAATCAAGTGTGTTGCTTCCGCCCACGGCAACCGCCTGCCAGAGAACGCCGTCGAGGAACAGATCGAAGCCGGCGATCCCGTTGCTCGCCAAGGTTGATGCCGAGGGCAAGAGCGTGCGGCTGCCCGAAATAATTTCACCATCCGCCAGTCCAGCGAGTGTGGTTGCCGGAATCGTCGCATGCGGGCGGCACAGCGGGTCGCCCATGATCAGAAGATGATAGGGCTGCTGCACCGAAAGGTAGAACGCTTCGCCGAGCGTCACGCCGCGCGCGTAGTGGGCGTGCATTCGCGCGGCGGGAAACTTCCCGGATACCGCGAAAGGTTCCGTGATGGTGCCGGAGGTGCCGGCGACGCCGACGCCCAGATGCTGCGTCATCCGGAACTGGCCGATGCCGGTGTTGTCCAGGATGCCACTGAAACTGGTGAGCGATTCAGCAATGCTGCCAGGCAGATAGTACGAGCCGGCGGGCACATACGGCGCGGCCGCTCCCATCACTGCGCCGAGAATGTCAGGCTTGTTGGTGATCGAATACGGCGACGGATTGTTGGTCAGGATGAACGACGCGATCCCCAGCGTCGCGAGTTCGTTGCTGGTGGAACCGAACTGGGAACTGCGCGTCAACCCGCGCACGTCGGCATTGGCGTCCAGGTAAACCGTGCCGGTGGGATGCGTCGCGTCAGCGGCGCGCGAGCGTTGGAGGCAGGCCTTGAGTTCATCCGTCGTGTTGCCGAACCAGTGCGTCCATCCGAGCACGGTGGACATGTAGTAGCGGCGCACCGGGTTCGTCGCCCACACCGCGCCGTGGGTGATGTTCGTGGTGAACGTCGAGGATGAATTCGAGGCGAACGTGAACCCGCGAAAGGATTGCATGACGTTGCCCGCAAGGTTCGAGGAACTATTGAGCGGCTCGACGAGATCCGCGAACGCCGTCATCGACGTGAGCGAGAAAAACGCCGTCCCCAAGATGCCATTGGAGACGCCCGGTTCCGTGCGCACGTCCACCTGCGTCGGGATGTCGGCGGAATAGGCGATGAAATCGATCTGGTTGGTGAGTCCGTGGGCGCGAATGTAACTGAGGGCGGGCCACAGCACATTCGTACGATAGGAACCACCCGTGAACAGGCGGCGCAGGTCACCCCCGCTGTAGAGCGCCGCCGTGTTGCTGCCGGCGAGGTAAAAAACATTTTGCTCCGGGAGATTGCGCAGGCGCTGATACTCGTTAGCAACCTCCAGCGACGCCTGACTCTGCCCATTGACGACGAGGAGCACATTCTGGGGACCGCCGTCGGCGACAACGACAATCGGGAGCGCAAGGAAGGCCGATATCCGAACGAACCACCAGCCGATCACAGAGCGAAGCCAGAACTCAACTTCACAGCCAGCCTGCTCATTCGATTTCATGGCTCTCAAGTGCGGCTGGTTGTATGCGTGCGCTGCATCGCGCGGACCGAACAGCACCGTCCGGCAGGTTGGCGACTCGAATTGCATAACAAACGCACGCCGGAAACGCAATCGCCGGAATGACGACCATCGACGAATTTCCTTCGCTGTTGACCGCGTTCACGCGAACCGGCACTTTCGCCGGCATGAAAGCCCGCACGATTCTCTGCCTGGCAATCTCCTGTCTCCTCACGGCCAACTGGCCGGCCACCGCCGCCGAGCGCAGAGGCGGCGCGAAACCCGCGCCCGATCTCGCGAACGAAAAATACGGCCCGCACGAGCGCAACGTGCTGGACCTGTGGAAGGCGAAGTCGGACACGCCCACACCACTGGTGGTGTTCATCCACGGCGGCGGGTTCCGTGCGGGCAGCAAGGAGGGCGTCTCCCCGCTCCTGATCGATGGGTTGTTGAAGAAGGGGATCTCGTTCATGGCGATCAATTACCGGCTTTCGCCCGAAGTGAGTTTCCCGGCGCATTACATGGACTGCGCGCGCGCGATCCAGTTTGCCCGGCTGCACGCGAAGGAATGGAACCTTGATCCCAAGCGCGTCGGCGCAACGGGCGGTTCGGCGGGCGCGGGCACGTCCTTGTGGCTCGGCTTCCACGATGATCTCGCCGACCCGAAGAGCAGCGACCCGGTGCTGCGGCAGAGCACGCGGTTGAGTTGCATGGCGGTGAACGGGGCGCAGTCGAGTTACGATCCGCGCGACATCACCAAGTGGGTCGGCGAAGCGGCGGCGAAGCATCCGGCGCTGGATGGATTCTTCGGCGTGACCGACGCGACGCGTGACACGGCGGAGGCGCACAAGAGATACGAGGCGGCGTCGGCGATCAACTTCCTCACGACGGATGATCCGCCGGTGTATGCCTTCTACAACGAGGCTCGCGGCCCGCTCCCGGCGAACGCGCGCCCCGGCCAAGGCATCCATCACATCAATTTCGGCCTCAAGTTGAAGGAGAAGATGGATGCGCTCGGCATAGAGTGCACGGTGCGCCATCAGGATGACGGCGTGAAGTTGACCGAGGAGGAGGTGGCGTTCTTCGTGAAGCACCTGAAGCCTTGACCCCGCGAAGGCCGCCGATCTCCCGAAGCGATTAACACGTAACCCGCGCGCGGCGGCGGCGTTACTCTCTTCTGATACTCATCACCATCGAACCATGAAAACATTGCTGACCGCACTCGCCGTCGTCGCCGCCCTGCTTACTGCGCGGGCGCAGGAGAAGATCGCGCCCGACCAGATCGCGAAGATTGCGCCGCGTTTGTTGGAGAATTCTTCCGCGCTGAAAGGGATTCAGTTCAAGATCGAAGCCGACGCCGACAAGGCCGATGGCCTCAAAGCCGGCGACGTCGGGTTGATCGTGATGCCGGACAAGCGCCTGACGGCGGAGAAACTGGAGAAGGCGGGCAAGGACATCGTGCCGCTGGGCCAGCTTTACCTCAAAGGCCTCGCGCCCGTGAAGAACGGAAAGCCGACCGACAACGACCGGATGCACATCCTGATGCTGGAGGACGATGGGAAGACGCACCGCATCTGGCTCTGCCTGCTGGGTGTTCGGAAGCGCGACGGGAACCTGGAACTCGTGATCTACGGTTCGGAAAAAGCGCCGCTGTTCCAGTCCCTTTTGCGAAAGTCTGAATCTGCGACCGATGTAATATTCGACGTGTCAGGCGAGAAACGGAATGATGAATCGGCGGAGATCACATTGAGCATCCTCGGCAAGTACAAGACGTCGTTTGTGGTCATGAAGCAGGAAGGGTGAGGAGAATTTCCGATTGAGAATTCCGAACGGCCAAGAACTTGGGCGGACGTTACCCGATCACTTCCGGTAGAACTTTTTCTGCCACTGCTGCTGCCGGTCGTTGGCCTCACGGAGGAACGGGGCGAGCGCGCCGATGTTGAGCAGGCGCTTGTTCATCCAATCCCAAGGCTGCTTGAGTGGGCGTGCGAAATCGACAAAGAGCACCACGCGGTAACCGTCGGTGTCGTTCCACACCTCGTGGTTGAAGGAGTCGTCGAAGATGAGGCACTTGCCCTCCTCCCAATGGCAGATGCGTCGGCCGATGCGGATGCGGACGCGCTCGCGCGGTTCGGGGACTTGAAGCGCAAGGTGCAGGCGGAGCACGCCGTTGTAGGCGCCGCGATGGGGCGGGATGTGTTTGCCCGGCGCGAGGATCGAGAAAAAGGCGGTGGTCATGCCCGGAATTTTCGCGAGCACCTTCATCGTCTCTGGGCAGCGGCGCGCGTTCTCTGAGCAGTCCATGCCGATTCCGGCGAGAAAGAAGGTTTTCCAGTTGTGATCCGCCTGGATGAGGCTGACTTCCTTCAAGATTTCCTGAAAGCTGGGAATGGCGTCGCGGAAGGTCATCACGGCGTCCAATTCCGCCCGCACCTTGTTCCACCCGGCCTCGACAGACTTCACCCAAGGAAATTGCGCGGCGTCGTAAATCATCGGGTCACCGTAACGGGAGGCGCGTGCGACGCCGGCTTCGAGCGTGTCCTGCGCCCAGCGTTCCAACCGGTTGAGCGCGCTCGTCGGTGGCGTGAGCCGATGGGTTCGCGTGGTGAATTCTACCGGCAACCGTTGGGCAAGGTCCTGATCGGGCCCGAGGATATGAGTCATACCTAATCAAATCGGGCGGAAGGCCGCCCAAACCTGTTCCACAGCTTAGCGGCAAATCGCTCGCGTGAAAACTGGATTCTTCGGGGAATTGCACGCAGTTCTTGGCGCGTGCCCGACAATGCGCGGCGGGCTGGCGTCGGGCGACGGATTCTGGCAGATTCCCTCCAGTCCGCGTTTTCATGGATACAGAGATGACCCGCCGCAAGTTCGTCACTGCGCTGGTTGCCACCGCAACCACGGCGCCCGGTGCCGGCTCCTCCTCCGCGGTTTCAAGGCTCGCGCCGGCGAAAATCATCGATACCCACACGCACTTCTACGATCCGTCACGTCCTCAAGGTGTGCCGTGGCCGAAGAAGGAGGATGAACCGCTCTATCGCACGGTTTTGCCGAAGAACTACAAGGCATTGCCGGTTCCGCAACCGGTCGATGGCGTGATCGTCGTCGAGGCCAGTCCTTGGATCGAAGACAACCAGTGGGTTCTCGACCTCGCGAGCACGGAGAAGTTCATCGTGGGCTTCGTCGGCAATCTACCAGTCGGCCAGACGGGATTTCGACCCGGGCTGAAACGATTTTCCGCCAACCGACTCTTCCGCGGCATCCGTGTGAGCGGCGTGGCGTTGACCGCGGGCCTGAAGAACGCCGCGTTTGTGGCCGATCTTCACCTGCTGGCTGACGCAAATCTCGCTCTCGACGTGGTGCATCTCGGTGACGTCCTGCCCGCGATCGAGCGTCTTGCCCGTGAAGCGCCGAACCTCCGAGTGGTCATCGATCATGTCGCCAACGTAAAGATCGATGGCAAAGAACCGCCGGCCGGCTGGTCGCGCGACATCGCTGCAGCCGGCGCACGCGCAAACGTATTCTGCAAAGTCTCCGGCCTCGTCGAAGGCACCGGCCGCACCGATGGCTCGGCACCGGCCGATTCAGGCTACTACCGTCCGGTGCTCGACACGGTTTGGCGGGCATTCGGTGCCGAACGGTTGATTTACGGGAGCAACTGGCCGGTGAGCGAGCGGTTCGCAAAGCTGGGAATGGTCCAGCAGATCGCCACGGATTACTTCACCGCGAAGGGTCAGGAAGCGCTGGATCAGGTCCTCTGGCAGAACTCCCTTTCGGCCTACCGGTGGATTCGCCGCTAAACCGGCGCTTTTCCCGCGCATCTCCAGAAAGGGGATCGCCGGCAAAAAAGAAGACAGAAAGAATCGAGTTTCCTCTTGACCCGCGAAGACGGTCTTACTATTTTTTCCGGCCAGTTCCAATTACGCCTATGCTCAAACCCAAATTTGTCGCCGGCGGGCTGTTCTGCCTTGCGCTCTGCTACCACGCAAACGCACAAGTCGCCCCCGGATCGGTTCAATCCGTCACTGTTTCCAGCAATAATTACACGATCACCGTAGCGCCGCTCGAAGGTGCCGACGTGCTCACGTTGCTGAGGGCCACCACCGCCGGAGGGAGTTACAGCACCGTTACCCCCGGGGCCGGATCCGTGGGCTACAGGCTCATCCATAATAACGCCGCGACGCAGGGCTACTACAAGTCGCAGATCACCACCTTGAGCAGCAACGCGGTGTTGACCGCCATCGCCCTGAATCGCCTCGCATACGGACCGACGCCAGACGAAATCGAGCGCATCATGGGCGCGGGCTATCTGACCAATTCGAGCGTACCGCTCGGCATTGGGCCGAATGCGTGGATCGCCGAACAACTTGCCCCCTCCGCGACTGATCCTGGCACGACCAACAACACCAACATCGCCTACGTCGAGTCGCGCTTCGCGCCGGACTTTAACACAGTCGTCCTGACGAATGAAACGAGCGGCGCGGGGACTGCCGGCCTGGCCGAGCTTCGCCAATGGGCGATCTTGCGTGGCGTCAATGCCAAGTATCAGTTGCTGGAAATCCTTCTACAGTTCTTCGACAACCACATGACGACTCAGTGGCAGAAGGACAACGACTTTTTCGCCGGCCCCTATAACGGTGTGGCGAATATCGCGGGCCGGCTGGCGGCCAATTTGGAAGTTCAGGAATACCAGCGCTGGCGCACGGCTTTGCTCAATCCGGCGTGCACTTTCTCCAACCTGCTGACCATCTCGGCCGAAAGCCCGGCCATGATCGTTTACATGGACACGACGACCAGTCGTGGTGATGGCACCCAGGTTCCGAACGAAAACTATGCGCGCGAATTCCGGGAACTGTTTTCGATGGGTGTTGATAACGGGTATGAGCAGGATGACATCACGGAAGACTCCTATAATTGGACGGGCTGGAACCTCCGGTTCGTGGACGTGAGCAACGCCTTCAACCGCTTCGCCGGTGACGCGGCGTTGCCCAACCCCGGCGGCATCTCGAACAACGTCGGCGTGTGGGTCTTCAACTATCGTTCCGACCATCATCCGGCGAACTCTGGTGCCTCCATCACGAACAAGTTTTACGGAGTGCGGCGCATTTATTTCGATCGCGACACGAATCACAACGCGACCACCCCGAAGATCGTTCCTGCCCGCTTTGGCGCGCCATGGACGACCAAGACCTACGGCACCAACTCGACCCCGGGTGACTACTCGATCGTGATCACAAATCGGACAGGCACCAACGGCATTCAAGATGCCTACAAGATGATCGCGCATCAATCTACTTTGCCATTCGTCTATGAATACACATGCATGAAGCTCTGCCGCACGTTTGTTCACGATGATTTTGCGCTCGGCTATGACTTCACTGATCCGAATCTCTCGGACGAGGGCAAGCTGGTAAAGTCAGCCATGTTGGCCATGGAAAACAGCGGGGGTAAAATCTGGCCGGCCGTTTCGAACATCGTCACTTCCGCCCTCTTCCGCGCTTCCTACGCACAGAAGGTCAAGACCCCGTTGGAGTACTCCATCAGCGCCATTCGCGCGCTGCGTGGCAGCACGAATGGCGTGACCGGCCCCGGCAAGTTTGCCGCGGATACCGACGGACTCTCCATCGCCAACGCGGGCACCTATCCGATGGAACGCATGGGGGCCATGCGGATCTTCGATCGCGATGCACCGGACGGGTGGCCGGAATACGGGTCGGCATGGATCAGCGCCGGCACCCTCGCCGAGCGCATCCGCTTCATTCAGACCTATCTGATGACGACTGGCGACACCAACAAGAACGACGGCATCAGCGGAGGCAACAAAAACGTCGCCGATCCAGTCGGGCTGATCAAATCACGGCTCGCCGCAGGCGATCAAGGGAACGCAAATGTCGTGGCCGACCTTTTCCTCAAGATGCTGTATCCGGGTGAAGGCGCAGTGAACCTGGCACAGTACAAAGACGCCGCCGTGCGGTTCCTTCAGAGCGATCAGTTTGGCGACGTGCAAACTTCCACGACCTTCTCGACTGAGGCCAGCAATTCGACCGCACCGGGATCCGAGTATGATACACGCGTCCGCGGCATGGTTTCCTTGCTGATGACTTTGCAGCGCTTCAACGAACAATAACCCCTGAGTAACTGATACCATGAACATTATTTCTCGACGTTCCTTTCTTGAGCGCTCCATGTTGACGGGCGCTGTCGCCGGTCTGGGTGCATTGACCAACGTGCCCATGGTCGTCAAGCGCGCCTTGGCGGCCGGCATCGGCCAGGGCAGTTTCGCTGGCAAGAAGCTATTCTTCCTGTTCCTGCGCGGTGCCAACGACGGCTTGAATGCCCTCATGCCGTACGGAGATACCAACTATATCAACCTCAGCACGGGTGCCACGCCCATTCGGCCGAACATCCTGATCCCGCGCGATGCGCTGACGGACTACACCAACACCCACGACATTGAGCTTCTCCAAAATCCCGCGCCGTCCGATCCTGATGATCCGGCGAATCCCGGCGTGTACACCGGCGCGAGCAACAGTTTCGCCCGCGGCCTAGATGTGGGCAATGGCTTTTCCGCCCTTCATCCGTCGTTGAAGTTCATGGCTCCGATTTACAAAGCCGGGGATCTGGCCATGGTCCACCGGGTCGGCTACCCCAAACAGTCCCGGTCCCACTTCGACTCGCAGAATTATTGGGAAATCGGACAGCCGGGCGACAATGTCGATAAGCAGGGCATCTTTTTCCGGGCGATGTATGAGTACCTCCTTCAGAATCCCAATGCCGGACTGACTGGGGTGACCATTCAATCTGCGCTCCCGCTGAGCATGCGCGGAACCGGCGCGGCGATGACGAATCTGGCCGATACGACTCGCTACGACCTGTTGGGGATTCCCCATAACTTCGTCAACGGTCCCAGCGGCACCAACTACTATGGCGATATCAAGGCGTTGACCAACCTCGCGCAACTGCAGAATGCCTCCTTCCCCACCAAGAAGAGCCGGGACCTGTTGCAGACCCAGTACAAGAATGTGCTCGACACGTTGACTGTCTTCTCCGGCATCGACTTCACCGAAGGTGCCGACGTGATCACCCCGCCCCACTCCAATCCGGCGAACTTTGTGGGCAACGAATTCGTTGACGATGTTGCGACCGACAATGACCGGCCGTACTACCTGTTCCCCACCACCAACATCAAGAACGGCGGCTGGCGGCGACCCGGTGGTGCAAACCAGTTCAACAAATACGTCATCCCGACGGGACAGCAGACCTTCATGAAAAGCGTGAAATCTGCCGCCCTGATCCTAAATAAGACCGACGCCATCATTGCCGGCACCGAGATCGGCGGATGGGATCTGCACAACAATGAAGTGACTTCGGCCGCCCTGACGACCGAGGGCGCACATGCTGACCTGCTGCGGACTGTCGGCTGGATTTACTACGCCCTCTACAAGTTCTTCAAGATTTACGGGAAGAACGGTTCCAACCCGATGCCCGGCGCCAAATGCTCGTGGAACGACGTCGTGGTCATCACCATGTCGGAATTCGGCCGCACCACCATCGGCAACAGCACGCTTGGAACCGACCACGCCGAGGCGGTTGCCATGTTTGTCGCCGGCGGTGCCGTGCACGGCTACAACAAGGCCGGCAACACGAACGGTGCCTCCTCGGGAGTTTACTGCATGCACACAACGGCGGCGAACTCGACCTACAACGGAAACAACGTCAAATGGAACGTCGGAAGCTATACGGCCGGCGCGCAAACCGGCACGGGCACGCTGTTCGACGCGACCGGTCGCTACCTGCAGCGCGCGGTGGACTATCGGTCGGTCCTTGGCGAACTCTTCCGCGACCATCTTGGCGCGACGGACGGTACCGGCGGCTCGGTCGACCAGTTGGGCAACATTCTCCCTGGCTACACCGTAGCGGGGGAACACCTCAAGACCGGCGGCCTTGTCACAACGCCGATCGACTCATCCCCGACGACGATCGCCGGCGAACTCAACCTCGTCTAAGCGGGATTCGCCAAAAGTTTCTCACAAGCCCCCTCGCAGGAGGGGGCTTTTGCTTTTTCACTTCAGGTGCCATTGTGCTAAATCGCGCATTGTGACGTGCCAAACCAGTTGACGCCGTTTGGCGTATGCACAAGATGTCGGCCGTGCATCGCATCGGGTCCTTATTCATCGCCATCACGGTCACATTCGGCGCGACGGTGCCGACTCATCATGCGTTGGCCGGCAGCGTGACCTTGACTCCCTCGGCCGATACGACGCTGATGGAGAACTACCCGACGAACAATCTGGGCGGTGCGAGATACTTCAATTCCGGCAGCATTCAAAACGGCAGCCTGCCGCCTCCTTACCAGTATCCGCGGAACCGGGGCCTGTTGAAGTTCGATATCGCCGGCCAGGTGCCCGCTGGCGCGAAGGTGACCAGCGTCAGTCTCGTCGTCGAAGTGACCCTGATTGCCGCTGACAATCCAGGTTCCTCCTCGCAATATGACATGCACCGTGTGCTGCGCCCCTGGGGGGAGGGCGACAAGTTCAATTTTGGTTCCCCCAGCCAGGATCCCCAAGGACTTGGCGCGCCGGCGACCACCAACGAGGCCACTTGGTTCCACCGGCTGGCCTTCACGACCAACACGTGGGCGGCCCCGGGTGGCGCGGCGGGGATCGATTACGCCACCAACCTCACGGCGTTCAAATATCTCTATGGCCCGACTTTTTCCCCGTACTATTTCGACTCCTCACCCGCAATCGTTGCCGACATTCAGTTCTGGCTGGACCAGCCGGAGAACAACTTCGGCTGGATTCTGATCGCGAATCCGGAGACGGCGGCGTGGACCGCCCGCCGGTTTGGTTCGAGGGAAAGTTCCCTTTCGCCGCGCCTGGTCATCGACTTTGTTCTGCCGCCGACCATCACGGCCACCAACCCGCCCGTCCTGAACCACCAGTCCGGCCTCTTCGTGCAGGTCGTCACCCTCAGCAACAATGGCGATGCGCCACTCGACGCCGTGCGGGTTTTCATCACGGACCTTCCACCCGGCGTGATCGTGTTCAACGCGACCGGTCAGACCAATGGCGTGCCTTACGTGCTCTACAACCAGCCCCTTCAACCGGGCGAGAGCGCCGTCCTCACGCTCGAATACTACGTGCCCGACCGCGTCACCGTTCCGAATCCCACGTTCATCGCCGAGGCGACGGCAGCCGAGCCACCGCCCAGCCCCGGCGGCACACCGCAGGATATCGATCGTCCCGCCAGAATGCTGGCCGACGGAACCTTCCTGATCGATTTCAGCACGCTCTCCAATCGGACCTATTTCATCCAGTACGGGGCACAGGTTGACGGCCCGTGGAAGGCCGCCCTGCCCTCCCTCACCGGCACCGGCAGCCACATGCAGTGGATCGACAACGGGCCGCCCAAGACCGAAAGCCCGCCGCAGGCGCAGACCAACCGCTTCTATCGCGTGCTCCTGATGGGCCAATAATCTTTGCATCACATGAAAACGGCGATTCGATCGGCAATCCTCGGCGTGTTCTGCGCCGCGGTGTCTGTGCTCGCGCAAACGAACGACATCGATCTTCGGCGCCGCAGTTTTGAGCCCGCTGCCGGCGCGCCGCCATTGCTGAACCGCTTCTCGGTCAGCTATCGGCTCGGCTTCAACCTTCATGCCGATTTCAAGAACCTCGGCGGATACGTGCCTGTCAAAAGCCCCGGCCCGGACTCAGGCGGCGGCGTGGATCGCTATTACGACGACGGCTTCGATCGCGTGGACATCAGCACCAACGCCGGCGGCCTGACGTGGTATTGGGGCTACAGCCGCACCAACCAGTTGTCCGGCGACGGCACCGTCTTGATGAGCGGCTCCTCCTCCTCCGCGGGCGCGGCCTCCAAGGGCGTCAGCGACGATCCCTCGCAGGGATTTGAACTCACCTACCGCGGCCAGATCGCGGCCGCCGACAACTGGCGTTGGGGCATCGAGGCCGCCTTCGGCTACCTGGAGTTTCACGTCCACGACGGCCGCGCGCTCCTCGCGGATGTCAGCCGGACCAGCGACGCTTACGCGCTCAACGGCGTCATCCCGCCCGTCGCGCCCTACACGGGGACCTTCGGGGGTCCCGGCGCATTGATCAGCGATTCGCCCGGCCGCAGCTTCCGTATGATCCCCAACGGCGCCAGCATCACCGGGCCGCGCAGCCTCGACGCCTCCATCTACTCCTTCCGGCTCGGGCCTTATCTCGAAATCCCGCTCGCGCAAAAACTCTCCCTCAACCTCAGCGGCGGCGTGGTGCTCGTGGATGTCGATGGCGATTTTCGCTTTCAGGAAACCGTGACCATCCTCGACACCGGCGCGAGTGCCACGACCATCGGCGCCGGCTCGCGCAGCGAGTGGCTCGTCGGCGGATTTGTTGCCGCCGACCTCTCAGTTCCGTTGAGCGAATCGTGGAGCATTTTCGCCGGCATCCAATACCAATCCGCCGGCCGCTACTCGCAGACCCTCAAGGGCAAACGCGCCGAACTCGATTTGGGCGAAACCATTTTCCTCACCATCGGCCTGGGCTTTTCATTCTAGGCGCGTCGCCGAAAAACTCCGTGGTCGATCGACGTTTGAAAACAGGTCGCGTCACTTCGTGCACGCCGAGCGACGTGTCACATGACGGACGTCACGCGGAATTGATTGCGCGCGCCGCCGAGGGTCATTTGCAGCACGTCGCCCTGCTTGCGGCCCATGAGCTGTTCGCCCAGCGGCGATTGCAGGGTGATGACCAGCACCTCCCGCTTCTGGTGCGTCACCTCGGTGCCCCCGGCCCGCGGCCCGATGAAGTAAAGCGTCCGTTCGCCCGCGCCTTCGAGTTCCACCAAGGCCCCGAGTTCAATCGGCTGGCCCGGCGCCCACGCCCGGCCGTCGAGCTTCTCGAACGCCGCAATCGACGCCTCGATCTCCGCCGCCTGCCGCGACTGGCCACCCGCGAGATACGAGGCTTCGAGTCCGCGGGTGTCGTATTTGTTCTCCGCCTTGCTCTGCTCGTGGGTCGCCTCGTAGCGGGAGGCGTGGCCCGCGCGCACATACACCTCCAGGTCGGCGGTCAGTTGCGCAATGATCTTGCGAATGAGGGCGCGTTTGTTCATGTCCGGGGCGGGAGGTGAATCATCCGGTGATGGTCAGGCGAATCTCACCGCGCCCAAGCCGGCGTGCCGAACCATTCGTGCATCTCCTTCTCAAACGGCGCGATGACTTCGGGCGGCTCGGCGACGGCGCCACGGTCGCCGGTCTCGGCGATCCAGGTGTCGAGCGCGGCGCGGAGCCGGAGCAGTGCTTCGCGATGCTCGGGCTTGGTCGAGCCAGCGAGATTTCGGATTTCGTGCGGGTCCGACTCGATGTCGTAGAGTTCCTCACCCGGCCCGTGAAGCTTCATCACCTCGGCGGGCGCACCCTTCAGTTTGCCTTGGGCTGCCAGCTCGCGCATCAGCGGCATGATGGGGAAGCACTTCTCCTTGTAGCGATTCAGCGAGGCGAACGTCGGGCCGGGCGAGAAGTTGCGGATGTAACGCCAACGCGCGTCGCGCACCGACCGGATGCGCTGCACCGTCTCGTCGATGCGGTCGCGCGCGCTGAACGCATACTGCCGCGGCGCATCGGCCTGCGCGCCGAGGAAGTTGCGGCTTTCCATCAACGCCGGACGCGGCACGCCGGCGATGGCCAGCGTCGTCGCCGTTACGTCGAGCAGGCTGATCACCTGATCGTTGACGGTGCCGGATTTAACCTGCGGCGGCGCGGGAAGATTCTTCGGCCAGCGAATGATCATCGGCACATGCAGCCCGCTGTCGTAGCACCAATGGATGCCCCGCGCTTCCAGGCGACCGTTGTCGGCGAAGAAGAGGATCACGGTGTCTTCCTCAAGCCCCTCACGGCGCAATTGTTCAAGCACCCAGCCGATGCGGCGATCCATACCGGACACCGAGTTGAGGTAGCGCGCCCACTCCTGCCGCACAACGGGATGATCCGGATAATACGGCGGCGGTCTCACGTTTTCCGCCGTGGCGATCTTCGGATGCTCTCGCTCGCCCACCCACTCAACGCGTTCCTTCGTGGCGCTCTGCCGGTCGTAGATGTCGTACTCGACCTCATGCGAGTTCACGACAGCGAAAAACGGCTGGTGAGACTTGAGCGCGCTCCAATCGTCGGATGCATAGATCGGCCCCTCGTTGACGAAGTTCAAGTCGAGCTTCCCTGTGCCCACGCTGTGGTCGCCTACGGTCTTGATGTTCGCAGTGAAGTAGCCCACGTCGCGCAGCCAGTGTGTGATCGGCCGCACGCCGGGCGGCAGGCGGAAATCGTCGTTGCGATGCGACCGCATGCACTGCGTGTCGGTCGAGGTCTGATACAGCCCGGTGAAGAACGCCGAGCGGCTGGGCGCGCACGACGGCGACGTGGCGAACACGCGCGTGTAGCGCACGCCCTCCGCCGCGAGCCGGTCGAGGTTCGGCGTGCGTACCAGCTTCTCACCGTAGCAGCCGAGGTCGAGTTTGATGTTCTCACCGACGAGCCAGAGGATGTTTGGGCGCTTGAGCGCGCCGATCGCAAGGTTTCCGAGAAGCAGAAAGCCGACGAGGGCCCGGAAAAGCGTGCTCACGCGTGTGGCCACGGCTCCACAAGCTTTCACTTCGGATAATCCCGCCACAGCCACCGCATCGTGTCGGGGAAGATGCTGCCGCCGTGCTTGCCGCTGTGGCCCCCGTCGCCGAGGACGAATTTGTAGTCCCAGCCGGCGTATTTGAGCGCGGCGGCCATGTCCTGGTTGGCCAGCGGCCAGTTGCCGTGAAGATTGTCGAGATCGTTCGAGCCGTCCTGGAGGAAGACGCGAATCTTGTGGCGGTTTTCCAGCAACGCCGCCTGTTCCTTCGCGTAAAAATTCTTCGCATTTTCCGGCAGCGTCTTGCGGATGAGCGAGGGATACACGTAGCCGCCGCGGATGTTGGTGAAGCTGCCGATGTGGCTGGCGACCGTGCGGAAGCGGTCGGGCCGCTCCCACGCCACGGTGAAGGCGCAGATGCCGCCGGAACTGTTGCCGCAAGTCGCCCAACCCGCCGGGTCGTCGGTGAGCTTGTAGTCCTTCGCGACGAGCGGGACGATTTCCTCGACCAGAAAGCGCGCGTAGAGATCGCTGACAGAATCATATTCGAAACTGCGGTTGCTGCGCGCGGCCTTGCCCGGCTCGGACGCGGGGAAGCTTCCGGGATTGATGAACACGCCGATGGTCACGGGCATTTCCTTTCTCGCGATGAGATTGTCGAACACCACGGGCACGCGATACGAGCCGGTGAGGCTGACCATCCCGCCGCCGTCGCAGAAGAACATCACGCACGCGGGCTTCTTTGCATCGTATTGCTTGGGTACGTAAATCCACCAGTCGCGCGTGGTGCCGGGGAAAATCTTGCTGTCGGCGAGGGTGAACTTCTTCACCTCGCCCTGCGGCAGGCCGGGCTGCGGCATCGAATCGGGACCGGGCTTGTAGTCGTCAATCGCGGCGGCGGGATGAACCACGAGGACGCTGAGGCAAAGCGCGATTGCAAGAAGGCCGAGTTTCATGGGCCGGATTCTGCGGAATGTCTCCGCCGTGTCAAAGCGTTCCCGCGCTCCGACTATAGCTTCGGCGCAGCGGGCTTGTGCGGCTCGGCCCAAGCATGCGCGCCTTTCACCGCCAGCTTGCGCTTGAAGACCTTGTCGCCGCATGTCGCGTAGAGCGTGTCGAAGTTTGCGCCGCCGAATTCGAGATTCGCGACGCGGCCGTTGGGCGTGGGGATGACGCAGTTCACGCGACCGGCCTGATCGCAGACCTGGATGCCCATGCGCGTGGCGACGTAGAGGCGTCCGTCGCGATCCACGCGCATCCCATCGGCGGCGGAATCGTCCGCGGTGTCGGGGACGTGAAGATGGTAGTAGCGCTGTTTATATTTGAGTGAGCCGTCGGGCTGGATTTGGTAGCTGTAAACCCAGTGCGTGCGCGAGTCGGCCACATAGAGCAGCGTCTGGTCTGGCGAGAGCATGATGCCGTTGGAGAAGAGCAGGCCCTTGTCCACGATCTTCTTCTCGCCGCGCGGCGTAATCAACCAGATGAGGCTCGGGTCTTTGCCGCCGCCGGGATGCGTGACGTAGATGTTGCCGTTGTGTCCGACAACCAGATCGTTGCCAGCAATCTCGTCGGCGATGACCGTGGCTTTGCCATCGGCGCCGTAGGCGAGGACCTGGTGGGTTTCGGTCGCGGCCGCATAGAGCCGGCCGTCGGGACCGAAGGCCTGGCCGTTGGCCTTCTTCGAGTCGGCGAGGAACTGAGTAACCTTGCCGTCGAGGCCGATCCTCCACGTCTTTGAGTTCGGGATGTCGTTGAAGAAGACTTCACCCTTCTCGTTCACTGCCGGCCCCTCGGTGAATTTGTAGCCGCCGCCGACAAGCTGCCAGCCTTCGCCGGGGATGAGGATTTCCTGAAGCTGTTTGGAACCGGCACCGGCCTTGACGGGCGCGGGCCAATCTTTCCAGACCCAGCGCATCGCATCGGGGAAAATGGCCGTCGCATGTTTGGCGTTGTGGCCGCCGTCGCCCCAGACGTGATTGACCTCGTAGCCCGAGAAGATGAGCGCGCGTTCCATTTCCTGATTCGCCATCCACCAATCGCCGCCGTAGATGTTGTTGTCGTTGGAGCCGTCCTGCAAAAAGATGCGGATGGGCTTCGGCTCGAACTTGCGGATGAGCGTAGGATAAACATTTCCACCGCGCAGGCCGACGTAGGTGCCGACGCTGGTGAATACGCGGCTGAACGCATCGGGTCGCTCCCACGCCGCCGTCCAGGCCGCGATGCCGCCGCTGCTGGAGCCGGCAATGGAACGGTCGTTGGCGCTGGTCGAGAGGTTCAGCTTGTGCGTCTTCGCGACGAACGGCAGGAACTCATCGAGCAGGAAGCGCGCGTAGTTGTCGCCCAAGCCGTCGTATTCGTAGCTGCGATTGAAACGGTCGAGCGCGTCATTCGGATTCGCCGCCTTCACCTTTCCGTGCGAGACGAAGATGCCGATGAGCACCGGGATTTCCTTCCGGTGAATCAAATTGTCGAAGACGACGGGCGCCTGATACTGCACGCCGTCCTGGTTGACATAGACGCACGCGGGCTTGGCGGGATCATACTGCTTGGGCACATAGACGGTGTAATCGCGCACCGTGCCGGGGAAGATCTTGCTTTGATCGAACGTGCCCTTGAGCAGTTCGCCCTTGGGCACGCCGGGTTGCGGCTGGGAGTCGGGGCCGGGCTTATAGTCATCCGCGGCGTGGATGGAATGGACGAAGAACACACAGAAACAGAAGGCGAGAAGGCGGTTCAACATAAGATTCGCGCGTGGTTCTGACATGGATTGAGTCTGGATG
>DATDFH010000241.1:0-2268 GCA_036522715.1 Verrucomicrobiia bacterium | reverse complement strand
AGCGGACTAACGGTCACTCGGGTATTGCTGCCCAAGGCCGCCGCGTTGCTGACCACGATGCCGCCGGCGTTCACGAACACCGCGCCGGTGTAATTCACGTTGGACTGACCGACGACGATCGAACCGAGGCCCGACTTGGTGAGGTTACCCGGGCCCATGAGCCGGTTCGCGGCGTTCCAACGCGTCACGCCCGTGACGTTGGTCACCAGTAACGAAGAGTCGCTATTGAACGTGAAGACCCGTCCGGCATCGACGGTGAAGTTGGTGCGGAAAAACAAGGTGGCGCCGTTGGTGAAGTTGACGGCGTTGCCAACGGCGCCGAACGCGCGGTCGGCGTCCACGCGCACCGTCACCCGGTCGAGGTTCACGGAGCCGTTGAACGTGCTGTCGTTGAAACCGTTTCCGCCGGCCAACAGGATGACCTGATTGGTGGATGCGCCGGAAACGGTCAGGCCGGGATTAAGCCCGAACGACGCCATCGCTCCCGCGAACGTGAACGTGCCGCTGCCGTCGTGATTGATGACCAGCCGGTCGGCGATGAGCACGGTGCCATTGGTGGTGAGGATCTGGTTGTTGGCGGAATTGCTGGCGTGGATGTTGATGAAGGACGTCGCACCCAGGCCATCGAAGATCAGCGCGCCCAGCTCATTGTTGATCGTGTAGGCAAAAGTGTTGGTGCCGAATTCCATCCCGCCCAAGGTCACCGCGGCGTCGTTGGTGATGGTGCGGGCGGCGGTGATGTTGGAGCCGAAGAAGGCCACCGTGCCGATGCCGTTCGGGATGTTGGTGGGCGACCAATTCGTGGCAACGTTCCACAAGCCGCTGGCATTGATGTTCCAGGTGTTTGTGGTCTGCGCGTGCGCCGCCGACAGCGCGGCCATCACGCCGGCGAAGACTGCGGCCGTTGAATTGACACGAAGGCGGAACCGACGAAGGGACACGAACGTTTGCATAGGCAATGACTCGTGCTGAAGTTTGGGCTGGGCGCAGTATGGAATTACGACCGGACGCGTCAATGCCTTTTCCCGACGGCTTCGAGCCTCGACACGAATCCTCCCGCCGCACCTCGCCGCTCACACAATTTTTCCAGTTTGAATTGCCGGCGCCCCCCGCGCATCATGCGCGCGTCAGCCATCTATGAATCACCGCTGTCCCCTGACCCGTCGCGACTTCCTCGGCGCTACCGGCGCGCTGCTCCTCGCGCCCACCATCAAACTCACCGCCGACGACGCCGTCGCCGAGCCGATCATCGACATCCACCAGCACACACACTATCACGCGCGCACTGACGAGCAGATGCTCGCGCACCAGCGGGCGATGGGCATCACGCTCACCTTCCTGCTTCCCGCCGGCCAGCCGATGGACACACCCTCCACGCACAAGGGCAAGTCCAACGGCCTCGCCGCACAATGCACCGGCAACCAGGCCGTCACTGATTTTTCCTACGCGCATCCGGACGAGTTCCTGTTCTTCGCCAACGAAGTCACCGACCATCCGTTCGCGCGCAAGAACATCGAGACCTTCCTCATCAAGGGCGCCCGCGGCATCGGCGAACAAAAGTTTGGCGTGCAATGCGACTCGAAGGAATCGCAGGTGCTCTACGAACTGGCCGCAAAGTATGATGTGCCCATCCTGCTCCACTTCCAGGAAGGCACCTACAACTCCGGCTTCACGCGGCTGCACACGATGTTCGAGAAGTTCCCCAAGACCAACTTCATCATGCACGCGCAGACCACGTGGGCGAACATCGACGCGAAGTATGATGGCAAGAACCTCTATCCCACCGGCCCGGTCACGCGCGGCGGGCTGACCGACAAATATCTCAGCGACTATCCAAACTGCTTCGCCGACATGTCCGCCGGCTCCGGCCTCAACTCGCTGCTCCGCGACGAAGAACACACGCGCTGGTTCCTCGAGAAGCACGAGGACAAGATCCTCTACGGCAGCGATTGCGCGGATACCATCGGCCGCGGCCCCGGCTGCCAGGGCGCGGGAACCATCAAGGCGATCCGCACCTACGCCGCAAACAAATCCGTCGAGCGGAAGATCCTTTTCGAGAACTCGCGCAAGCTCTTCAAGCTCGACATCGTCGAGGTGAAGTAACTCACCTGCCGCCATGAACCCGGCTCAACTCTCGCGTCGTCGTTGGCTCGTTGCCGCCACGGCCATTGTTTCAACCGCGGCGTTGGCTCGTGCGCCGAACTCCGCCAAGGCCGACGACGTGAAATCCGCCGCGCGCTTCTTCCCACCCGACGACGGCAAGCTGCG